>JBOGVH010000261.1:0-18070 GCA_050695235.1 Actinomycetota bacterium | reverse complement strand
CCGGCGACCTCGAGGGCCTGACGAAGCTGGGGCGTGATGAAGGCTGTCTTCGAACACCGGCCGTTCCCTGACCGGAAGCGGTCCTACCCCCCGGTCAGCGAGAAGTGCATGTAGTCCTTGTCGCCGGACCAATACCCACCCCACTGCCAGCCGATGGATGCGAACGCTTGGACCACCGTATCCCCCGGGTGGATCATGCCCTGCTCGTCCAACGATCGGTCCCTGAACGGCCTGGCGTTGTTGTTCCGCACGTACCCATCGGCGGTGACGTACGGGTTCTCGATGGGGTTGATGTCGATGGCCAGGCCGTACGCGTGTTGCGACCAGGTAGTGCCCGCGCCTCGAGCGGTGACCACCGGCCGGCAGTTGAACCCGGCCGTGTAATCGCGGTCGTCGTTGGGGTCGTAGTGGCTTGGCCGGTATTTCACGGCCAGGTGCATCCGGTCGATCGGGAACCGCGCATCGAACAGCTGCCGGAAGACGGAGACCACCCCGCCCGCCACCGACGCGTTTACCACCATCCGGCCCTCGTGCACCCGGCGGTCGAACCCCCAGTACCGAAGGCTCAGCAGGCGGAGCCGGCCGATGGCCACGGGACATCCGGGGTGCCAGGTGGTGCCCCGCATCTGGGCCTCCAGGTCCGCGGGGAGCGCCGAAACCGTTCCCCTGAACCGGGCCGGGAGCGGGGTGGAGCTCGGGGACGGGGATGGGCGGGAGGGCATCGTCTCCGGTGGAGCGCTCTCGCCGGGCGATTCCACAGGGCCACCGCTCGACCTGTCCGCCGCGGCCGCACCGCACGCGGTCAGGAGGGCGATCGTCACCATCGCGCACGCAGCCACGAGGCCTCGAACCATTCCCGCACTCACGGGAAGTACTGCTCCTCGACCTTCGTCACGGCTCCGCCGCTCACGGTCAGCAAGTATCCGGAGAACGTCCCCTTGTAGTTTCCCGGCGGGTACTTCTCCTGATCGAAGGACTCCTGGAAGAGCTGCGGGTCTGCCCGGAACATGGTGTCGCAGCAGTTGGTCCAGTCGAGCAGCAGGATCCGAAGGCCGGGGGCCACCGGTAGCTCTCGGAGCCTCGGGTTGTCGTTGACGATGAAGTAGTCGTTCGGAACCGGCGTCTCCTTGCCGCGCTCCGCTGCGGCCTGCTTCGCCTCGTCGCCGGTCAGCAGGTCGGCAAGGTCGAACACGATGACCTGCGGCTCGGCAGTGAGCTGTGCCGATCGGATGTAGCCGAAGTGCCTTCCGTCCTCGAGAACCGGCGAGGGCGTTCCACTGGCGTTCTCGCTGCCTGCATTCGCGCAGGCGGCAGCGAGCATCGCCATCGACCATCCGACGACCAGCAACGTCCGCTTGCCCATCCGTCTCCCGTTCCCGTCCGGAGTCCCAGTGTCGCACGCCGAACCCGAGAGAGACGGACCAGCTCGATCGCCGGATCCCCGGGGACCGGGGTCCTCCAGATAGTTCGTGACACTAATTAGCTTTGCGAATTATACTGGAGTGCCGTGACCACCACCATTTCGCCGATCGACACGGCCGAGCTGGCCTCCCGCTTGCGCTTAGGCGTGACCCGGCTGGCCCGCAAGCTTCGCCAGCAGGCTGAGCCCGGCATCACCCCCTCGCTCCTGTCGGCCCTGTCCACGATCGAGCGGGCCGGCCCCATGACCATCGGCGAACTGTGCGCCGTCGAGCAGGTCCAGCCGCCGACCATGACCCGCCTGGTGGCGTCCCTGGTAGAGACGGGGTTGGTCGAGCGAAGCGTCGATCCGGACGATCGGCGCGTGGCCTGGGTCCGCGTGACTCCTGCCGGCGCGAGGTCCCTGGCCCAGACCCGCAAGCGCAAGGAGGCCTACCTGGCCAAGCGGCTCCGCCGGCTCGAGCCAGAACGCCTCGCCGTTCTGGAGGAAGCCGCTGCCATCCTGGACCAGCTGGTGGAAGGCGAATCGTGACCAAGGTCGGCTTCGCCGTCCACCGGACGTTCCATTCGGTCTCCCACTCCCGGAACTTCCGGCTGTTCTTCGTGGGCCAGATCGTTTCGGTCACCGGTACGTGGATGCAGTCGGTGGCCGCCGCCTGGCTGGTGCTGAAGCTGACGGGGAGTAGCGTGGCGCTCGGGATCCAGCTGGCCCTGAACTTCGGTCCCATCCTGGTGCTCGGCGCATGGGCCGGCCTCCTGGCGGACCGCCGCGACAAGCGGGTCATCCTGATCGGCACCCAGACGGCGTTCGCCCTTCACGCGCTGGCGCTGTGGGTGCTGGTGTTCGCCGGCGCGGCGCACCTGTGGATGGTCTACGCGCTCTCGCTGTTCGCCGGGATCGTGACGGCCATCGACAACCCGGCACGACAGAGCTTCTACGCCGAGATGGTGGGCCACCGGGACCTCACCAACGCGGTCAGCCTGAACAGCGCGGTCATGACCGGCACGCGCATCGTGGGCCCGGCCTTAGCCGGCGTGCTGATCGCGACGGTCGGGCTCGCGCCGAGCTTCCTGTTCAACGGGATCTCCTACGTGGCCGTGATCGCCGCGCTCATCGCCATGCGGCCGGACGAGCTCCATCGCGAGGTCGTCCCCGTCCGCGGGAAGGGCCAGCTCCGCGAGGGCCTGGCCTACGTCCGGAGGACCCCGGGCTTGCTGCTGCCGCTGGCGTGGATGGCCGTCATCTTCACGTTCTCGTTCAACTTCTCGGTGCTGTTCCCCGTCCTGGCGACGCGCGTCTTCGACGGCGATGCAGGCACCTACGCGACGATGCTCTCCCTCCTCGGCGTCGGCTCGCTCCTCGGCGCCCTGGCCATGGCCCGCCAGCAGGAGCCGAACCCCCGGCGCCTGGCCGTGGCGGCCGTGGCGTTCGGCGCCGCCTCGGTCCTGGCGTCGGCCGCGCCCACCTTCTGGTCGGAGCTCGTGGTCCTCGTGCCGATGGGCATCGTCAGCATGGTCTTCATGATCACCGGCAACTCCACCCTCCAGCTGAGCTCGCGAGCCAACATGCGGGGCCGGGTCATGGCGCTCTACGGCATGGTCTTCCTGGGCGGGACCCCGATCGGCGCGCCGATCGGGGGCTGGGTGGCCGACCGGTTCGGTCCGAGGATGGGGATCGCCTTGGGCGGACTCATCGCAGTGGCCACGGGCCTGATCGGCCTGTGGATGCTGTCCCGTCGGCGCCCCCGCCGGCCTCGCGTGGCGATGGCCAAGCGTCCGGACATCGTGGGGGTCCCGGCCACCGGGGCACCCATCGACGCCAAGCTGGCCACCGAGGAGACCGCGACCGTCTAGGTCAGCTCGCGTTCCAGGCGCCATGCGCCGGCGCCCTCGGGCCCGGACACCTCGATGACGGTTCCGTCCTCGAGGGCGAGCCGGAACCACCGCCGACGTTCGCCGTCGCGTTCCTCGATCCACGATCGTTGCACCTCGGCGCGCTCCTCGACGCCGCCCCACAGGACGGTTCGCGGCCACTCCTCGGCTCGACTGCCCTCGTAGAACCGGACGACGAGCTCGGGCGCGCGGGCGATCCACCTGGGGAGCACCGGGGCATAGAGGACGAACGCCGCTCCGATCAGGGCAACCGAGACCTCCGGGCTGAGCGAGCGAATGGCGATGGCCACGAACGCCGCGATCACCCTCGACAGGTTGTAGGAGACGTCGTAGACGGCGAACACTCGCCCTCGGTAACCGTCGGGGATGGCCTCCTGGACCATCGTGTCGACCGGGATCTTCATCCACGCGAACGTCAGACCCACGGTGAAGCTGCCGAGCAGCAGGGTGAGGCCGGTCAGATGGAGCGAGAGCGCGAGCAGGCAGACTCCCCCCGCGACGAACGCGCCGGCGACGATCCGTTCCTTGGCCAACCGCTCCTCGAGCTTGCCCACGGTGAGGATCCCCACCAGGACGCCAACGCCACCGGCGCCGATGAGGTTGGAGAAGGAACCGACGCCCTCCCCGTATCGCTCGCGGAACACGAACAGCGACAGCACGAGCATGATGCCCTGCCCGAACTGATCGAGGGTGATCGACGTGATCGGTCCGACCGCCCGGGGGGTCCGAGCCAATCGACCGATGCCGTCCACGAACTCCCGGGCCACCCGTCGGATCTCGTCGGTCACCTCATCGGCCGGCGGGCGGTGCGGCGTGAGGCTCGTCGTGATGCGAGTGGCGATCAGCGAGCCGACGAGCCACATCGCCCCGGCCGCCACGATCACCGGCACGTTGTCGAACACGTCGGAGATCCACCCTCCCACGAACACGCCGGCCAGGAGCGCGACGGTCCCGCCGACGGTGGCGATCGAGTTCGCCATGAGCAGGTCCTCGGTGGGGACCAGGCGGGGCACCACGGCCTGGGCGGTGGCCAGGTAGAACCGGTTGACCGAGAACACCAGGACGACGCCCACGTAGAATGGGACGGCCACCGTCCGGGGGTTCAGCAGGGCGAGCCCCACGACCGCTGCACGGATCCACGGCGCCACCACCAGGATCCTTCGCCTGGACCACCGGTCGATGAACACCCCGGTGAACGGCCCCACCACAGAGAACGGCAGCGACACCAGGAGCGTCGCGATGGCGAAGCCCGCCGCGGTGCTCTGCTTCTCCGGGTTGAAGACCACCGACGCGACCAGCGCGGCCTGGAAGAACCCGTCGGCGGCCTGGCTCACCAACCGGATGGCGAACAGGCGCCGGAAATCATGGCTTCGGAGCGCGTCACGAGTCCGCGCCAGCGTCCCCTTCACGGGCGAATCCTAGGTTCTGTCGCGGCGGAAGGGTGCTGCGGCTTCCCTTACGCGGGCTGGGCGTCGAAGAACGCGGTCCAGTCGGCGGACCGGCTGGCCCCGTTGCCCAGGATGAACTCCTCGACCATCTCGTGGGCGATGTCGTCGGTGAACTGAACGGGCGGCGATTTCATGAAGTAGGCGCTCGGCCCGATGAGCGGGCCGGCGACCCCGCGGTCCATGGCGAGCTTGGCGCAGCGGATGGCGTCGATGGCCACCCCTGCCGAGTTGGGGCTGTCCCACACCTCCAGCTTCAGCTCGATGTTCAGCGGCACGTCGCCGAAGGACTGCCCCTCCAGACGGATCTGTGCCCACTTCCGGTCCTCCAGCCACGGCACGTAGTCCGACGGCCCGATGTGGATGTCCTTACGGTCGAGTGGCTTCTCCAACTGGCTCTGCACCGATTGCGTCTTCGACTGCTTCTTGGACACCAGCCGTTCCCGCTCGAGCATGTTCATGAAGTCCATGTTGCCGCCGAAGTTCAGCTGGTAGGTCCGGTTCAGCTTCACCCCGCGATCCTCGAACAGGTTGGTCAGGATCCGGTGCACGATGGTGGCGCCGACCTGGCTCTTGATGTCGTCACCAACGATCGGCAGGCCGGCGTCGACGAACTTCCGGCCCCACTCGCGGTCCGACGCGATGAACACGGGCAGGCAGTTGACCATGGCCACCTTGGCGTCCAGGGCGGCCTGCGCGTACTGCTTGGCGGCGACCTCGCTCCCGACCGGGAGGTAGCACACGAGCACATCGGCCCGGGCGTCGCGAAGGACCTTCGCCACGTCGATCGGCGCCTGGTCGGACTCGACGATGACCTCCTTGTAGTACTTGCCCAGGCTGTCGAGGGTGGGCCCGCGCTGCACGGTCACCCCCGTCGGCGGCACGTCGGCGAAACGGATGGTGTTGTTCGGCTCCGAGACGATCGCCTCGGCAATGTCCTTGCCGACCTTCTTGGCGTCGACGTCGAAGGCGGCAACGATCTCGACGTCCGACACGTGGTACGGCCCGAGCTGCGCATGCATGAGGCCCGGCACCCGGTCCTCGGTGTCCGCGTCCCTGTAGTACTCCAGTCCCTGGACCAGCGATGAGGCACAGTTGCCAACGCCCACGATCGCGAGACGGACCTTGCTCATATCGTGCGCTCCTTTCTGCGAAGCGCTCGGGGCTTGCGGCGCCTCGTCCCCTCTCTCATCGAATCGGACTGGCGTCGCTCCGCCGCGATGAGGCCATTCAGCCAGGCGATGTCCTGCTCGGTGGACTCGCGGCCGTGCTGCATCAGCGAGAGCGCGTACGTGTCGAAGCGTTCACGGGTGGCCGTGAGCGATGCGGTGATGGTCGAGAGCCGTTCCTCGAGGTAGGCGCGCCGTCGCTCCAGCAGGCGGATCCGGGTATCGGGCGCCAGGTACTTGAAGAACGCGAGGCGGACCCGGAACCGGTTGTCCTCGGAAGAGGACTCGGCGCCGGCCTCCTCCAACAGTCGCTGGAAGAGCTCCTCGCCCTTCTCGGTGATGCGGTAGACGTTCTTGCGGCGGCCGACCTCCTGCTCGCCGAAAACGCGTTCCACGGCGCCATCGCGCTCCAGGCGCCGGAGCGTGGGGTACAGCGAGCCGTAGGAAACCCGCCAGAACCCTCCGAGCGTGTCGGTCAGTCGCTTGGAGAGCTGGTAGCCGTGCATGGACCGCTCTTTCAGCAGGCCCAGGATCGCGAGCTCGAGCATCCGGTCCCTTCCGTGGGTTGCGCTTCGATATATCGGTTGTCTATATCGGACCGATATATCGAACCACCATGAGGGGCGCGACGTCAAGTCCGGGCAGGGAAGGGGTCAGGCCCGGGATGGCGGGCGGCGGTAGCCGGTTACGTTCGGAGGGGGGTCCAGCCCATGGCCGAGGCGCGGGTCGTCCCGGGGCGTCTGGGGAACGGTGGACATCGGCAAGACGCCGGCCCAGACCGGGAGGTCGTAGTCGGCCTCGTCGTCCTTGGGCGGCCCGGTGCGGAGCTTGGCCGAGGCCTCCTCGAGCGGCACGGCCAGGATCGTGGTCTGGCGAAGCTCGTCATCGGTGGGCATCCGGACCTGATCCGAGCGGCCCGCACAGACATGATCCACCAACGCCTTCTGAGCCATCCACTTCTCTTCCCGGTCGGAGACCTCCCGGGTGCGTCCATAGACGACGACCGACCGGTAGTTCATCGAGTGCATGAACGCCGAGCGGGCCAAGACCAGGCCGTCGAGCAGCGTGGTGACGATGCACACCTCCTCCCCGTCCTTGATCGTCCGAAGGGTCCGGCTGGCGTTCGAACCGTGGACGTAGAGGGTGTCGCCGACCCGGGCATGGATGGTGGGGATCACCCGGGGGTGGCCGTCGGCCACGTACCCGACGTGGCAGAACAGTGCCTCGTCGAGGATGCCATCGATCGTTGCGCGATCGTAGGCGCCGCGCTCGGGATGGCGCTTGACCCGCGTTCGCTCGCTCGGCGGTGTCTCCGGCATGCCGACATGCTAGCCGCGCGTTCGAGGCTTCGACGTCCGGGCCTTGGACGTCCGGGCCTTCGCGGTCCTCCCCTTCGACGTTCGGGGAACGAAGCCGTGGGGCCGGTGCGACTTCATCCACTGTTCGTGGGGCGGCACCGGCTCCCCGACGACGTGGAGGAAATAGTACGAGCCCGTGTCGCCCAGGAACCTGAACCGCTTGACCAGGTCGGACGAGAGGGCCTCGAAGTCCTCGAACGACCGAAGGTACTTCTTGAACCCGCCGAACTGGTCGTCCAAGGCGAGCATGGTCTCGGCGTTCTCCACCGTGGCCTCGATCTTTCGACGGTTGCGGATGATCCGCGTGTCCTCCGCCAACGCGTCGATCTGCTTCGGCGTCAGGTTCGCCAACTCATGCGGGTCGAAGCCGCGAAAGGCCTCCCGGGTCCCGTCCCACTTGGCCTCGACCACTCGCCAGCTCATGCCGGACTGGAACACCGCCTTCGACAGAACATCGAGGTAGTCGGCCAACCCCTTCGGCTTGATCTGCGTGGGGCCTTCCATCGTGCCTCCCTCAGAGGATGGTGCCTCACCCTATCGACGACTGGATGTGCGCGAGATCGACCCTGCCAGGACGGTCAACGCTCGCCGCGTGGCCCGGCGCCGCCATCGCCGCCACCTTGCTGGAGGAACCGCTCGATCTCCGAGACCAGATCCTCGCCCGAGGGCTGCCCCTGGTCGTCGGACATCTGCTCCAGGCGCTGGACGTACTCCGTGGACTCCTCGCTGTCCGCCACCGCCTGGTCGAGGCGCTGGCGTTGCGCCATGGCCTCGTCGGGGAGGGCGCCGAGCGGCAGCTCGACCCCCAGGTGCCGACCGGCGTGCTCCAGGAGCCCGATGGTGGCCGAGGCGAACGGACCGCCGACATAGTGCGGGACCTGTGCGTAGAAGCCGACGGAGGGAAGCCCGGCGCTCGAGACCGCCAGCTCGATCGTGCTGAGCGCGGCGGAGGGGACGCGGAGCAGGCCTTCCGGGCCCTGCTGTTCCTCCTCCGTGAGGAGCCCCTGCTTCGACGCCGTGGCCAGGATGGGGACGGGCCTCGTGTGGGGAACGGCCGCCGGGATCGCGCCCAGGCTGACCCACTCCACCACCCCGAGCTTGACCGCGATCTCCAGCACGTCCTGCGACAGTTCGCGCCACCGGAAGTCGGGCTCGGGGCCGGTCAGCACGAGGAGATCACGCGGTCCGTGCCGGGCTCGTTTCAGCGTGAGGTGGGGCCACACCAGCTCGGTCAGCTTCCCGTCGAGGACGTCGAGGACGGGCCGGCGCGAGCGATAGTCGTACAGGGCGTCGGGGTCGAAGGTGGCCACGGCCTCGCCGTCGCCCCCGACGAGCACGGTCGCCGCGGTCGATGCGCCCGCGGCGTCGATCCACCCGTCGAACGCCGCGACGATGGCGGGAGCGACGAGCTGGTCGGGCTCCGAGAGCCGGTACAGGCTCATCGATTGAGGATAGCGGGGGGGCCGTTCGAAGACTGCCCGCAACGCATGAGTGCGCGTGGGCTCCCCTAGCATGGGCGCCATGGATGGCCCTGTCTCGATCCCATATGTGGCTGCCGGCATCGAGCGGCCATTCGAGCCGCGGGACCTCGTCGTGGCGAACGACGCGGTGGTGCGGATCGCCGCCATCGAGGGCGAGTTTCCGTGGCACCACCATGATGAGGATGAGCTGTTCCTGTGCTGGGAGGGCGAGTTCCGGATCGAGCTCGGGGACCTTCCCCCGGTCGAGATGCGCCCGGGTGACCTGTTCACGGTCCCGCTCGGGGTCGAGCATCGCCCAGTGACGCCGACCCGCGCGATCGTGCTCCTGCTGGAGCGCCCGGAGACCCTTCAGTTCGGCAACCGATGATCGTGCGAGCCGGCTACACCGCCCTCCGATACCGTCTGACCGCGAGTGGGGCGGCTACCAAGATGATCGCCACGATCCACCCCAGGGATTGGAGCACGTAGCTCGTGGTCGGCCCTCCCTGGAGCAGGGCCCGGACGGCGCTCGCCGTGACCGAGACGGGCTGGTGGTCGGCGAACACCTTGAGCCACCCGGGCATCGTCTCCGTCGACACGAACGCCGAGGAGGCGAACACGAGCGGGGCGAGGATGGGAAACGCCGCGGCCTGCGCGGTCTCCGGATCGCCCACCGCCAGGCCCACGAACGCGAAGACCCACGACAGCGAGTAGGCGAACAGGAGCACGAGCCCGATCCCGGCCAGGAACAGGATGGGGTTCGTGTGCACCCGGAACCCGACCGCGAATCCGACCAGGATCACGAGCACCATGACGAACACGTTGCGGGCGAAGTCGCCAAGGGTCCGGCCGGCCAGGACGGCGGATCGGGCCATGGGCAGGGAGCGGAATCGCTCGAGGAGCCCGCTCTTGAGGTCGGTGGCCATACCCACGGCGGCCGCGATGGCCCCGAACACGGTCAGCTGTACGAAGACCCCCGGCATCAGGTAATCGACGTATGGGTAGGGGAACCCGGGCAGCCTGACGGCGCCGCCGAAGACGTATCGAAACAGCAGGACGAAGATCACCGGCTGGATCGTGGAGAAGACGAGGAGCTGCGGCACCCGTCGGTACGTGGTCAGGTTGCGCCCCGCCATGGCCAGGGCGTCGTTGACCGCACCGGACAGACGGCTCAGCCCGTGGCGCTCAGCGGGCAACGGAACGGTGATGGATGTCTGGCTCATCTTGGGGCTCCGATCTGAGCCGGCTCTCCCGCCGTCTCGGTCGTGGGTTCGGCGTGGTGTCCGGTGAGGGCGAGGAACACGTCGTCGAGGCTCGGCTCGCGGACCGTGAGTGAGGACGGCGAGAGCCCCTGCCCATCGAGCGTCCGCAGCACGTCCATCAGGACCCTCGGGCTGTCGGAGGCCAACCGAAGCGACGTTCCCTCCACCTCGGGCCCGCCGTTCAGCGTGGCCAGCGCGGCCTGGGCCCGGGAGGCGCCCGCCTCATCGGGCATGCCGATCTCAATGACGGTGTTCCCCAGGTTCGACTTCAGGTCCGCGGGCGTGCCCTCGGCGATGACCTTGCCGACGTCGACGACGGCCACCCGACTGGCCAGCCGATCGGCCTCCTCCAGGTATTGCGTCGTGAGCAGGACGGTGGTGCCCTCGGCCACGAGCTCGCGAATGGTGTCCCAGAGCGCGTTCCGGCTCTGCAGGTCCAGCCCGGTTGTCGGCTCGTCGAGGAACAGGACGGGCGGGCGTTGGACCAGCGCGGCGGCGACGTCCAGGCGCCGGCGCATCCCTCCGGAGTACGTGCGGACCGGACGGTCGGCCGCGTCGGACAGGTCGAAGCGTTGGAGGAGCTCGTCGGCCGCGGCTCGGATGGCCTCGCGCGGCATCTGGGCGAGCTTGCCGACCAGCCGGAGGTTCTCCGCTCCGGTGAGGTTGGGGTCGACCGCGGCGAACTGCCCGGCGAGGCCGATCCTATACCTGACCGCCTCCGCTTCCCGAACGACGTCATGACCCAGGATCTCCGCGTGGCCGTCGTCGGGCGTGAGGATCGTGGTCAGGATCCGGATGGCGGTCGTCTTTCCCGCACCGTTGGGCCCCAGGAGGCCGAAAATGGTCGCGGTCGGGACCTGGAAGTCGATGCCGCCGAGGGCGACGACCGATCCGAACCGCTTGGTCAGGCCCTCGACCTCGATGGCGATGCCGTTCTGGCTCACGGGCGCACATCCCTTCGGAGATGAAAGAAACCCTACGCGCGATAGTTGAGCTACGTCAAGTGTCTATAAGGTTAAATCTTTGAGACAGTTGAACTTTCTCCGAGACTGGGCTACCATCCCGAGCATGGGAGCGGGGACGAAGGCAGAGGCAAGCAAGAAGGAGCTGGCGGCCGAGGTGTGGCGGCCGCTCGTCGACTTCTTCTTCAAGACCGCCAAACACCGAAGCCGTGTGCTGGGGCGCTACGGCCTGACGCCGGGCGACGCCAGGGCGCTCGCGAGCCTCGAGGCCGGCGAGGGCCGGCCGATGGGAGCCCTGGCGGAGGAGTGGGCGTGCGACGCGTCGAACGCCACCTGGATGGTGGACCGCCTGGAGGAGCGCGGCCTGGCCGAACGGCGGTCGTCGCCGACGGATCGCCGGGTGAAGCTGGTCGTGTTGACGCCGCTCGGCCGCAAGACCAGGTCCGCGATCATGGAGGGGATGTACGAACCGCCCCCGGAGCTCCTGCGACTGGACCGGGCCGATCTCGAGGCCCTCCGTGATGCCCTCGCTCGGCTTCCGAGCCTGGAGGAGGAGCAGGCGTCGACCCGTTCCTGACGCAACTTCAATGCATGTACGGTTCGGCCCGGCCGTCCTCCATGAATTCCTTCAGCCGTCCCAGGATGTGCGCCCAGGAGTAGGTGACGGTCCCGATCTCCCACTCCGGCTGCTCATCGGGGAACCCGGAGTGGCGGAAGAACAGTCGCGTCCCCCCGTGCTCCGGCTCCTTCGACAGCGACCACATGACCGTCGTGTTCTCCCAGTACGGGAAGTCCCCGAGGCACGTCCAGACGACCTCGCGCCCCGGGTCCAGCTTGTCCACCCGCATCCGAAGGGGCATCGGCGCCCCCTGGAAACCGAACCGGGCCTCGGTCCCGACCTCCGGCTCGGCCACCGTGTCGGGGGTCCAGAACGAGGCCAACCCGTCCTTCGTGGTGATCGCATCGAATACCGCGTTCTGCTCTGCGTGCATGTCGACTCCGATCAGGATCTCCCGTGGCATCGCGACCCTCCTCTCGCCGACCGGCGCCCGGCCGAGACCCCGTATTTAAGCCATGCCTTAAGTTCGATGTCAAGTCGAAGGAAGTGCTTAAATAGCGAGCGTGCAGGCCCATCTGAAGGCCATCTCGAACCCCCGGCGCCTCGAGATCCTGCGCCTGGTGTGGGACCGAGAGCTCACGGCCGGGCAGATCGCCGCGAGGTTCGACGTGAGCTGGCCCGCCGTCTCTCAGAACCTGAACGTGCTTCGCCGGGCCGGCCTGCTCTCGGAGCGCCGGGACGGCGCGCGCCGGCTGTACCGCGCCGACCGGGAGGCGCTCGGGCCGCTCGAAGTGGTGCTGCGTGACATGTGGGAACAGGACCTCGACCGGCTGAAGGAAGCGATCGAACGTGGCCGTTGAAAGCGAACGCGTCGTCGAGATCGAGCGGCGGATCGAGGCACGCCCGGAGGAGGTCTTCGTCTACCTCACGGAAGCGGATAGGTACACGAGCTGGATGGGTATGGCCGCCGAGCTCGACCCGCGCCCCGGCGGGATCTACCGGGTCAGGATGAACAGCGACACGGTCGCCCTCGGTGAGTATGTGGCGGTCGACCCCCCGGCGCGCGTGGTCTTCACGTGGGGGTGGGAGGGAGACGAGGCTGTCCCACCCGGGTCGACGACGGTGGAGATCACGCTGCGGGAGGACGGCGACGGCACGATCCTCCGCCTCCGGCACTGGGGGTTCACCAACGACGAGGCCGCCGCGAAGCATCGGGAAGGATGGGCCATGTACGCGGAGCGGTTGAGCCTCGCGGCGCCGGGCGGCGATCCCGGCCTGGACCCCACGGCCACATCGCACCCGTAGCGGTCCGGTCAGGTCAGAGGATCTCGACGGCGTCCCTCACGAGCTCGGTGCCCCACGCGATGGCGATCGCGACGAGCCCCACCCGCCCGATCCATGCGACCGGTGGCGAGTTCCACAGGGACGCGATCGCGGGCGCCGCGCGGCCCAGCAGCACTACAGCAAGGATCAGAGCCAGTACGGCCAGGCCGACCACGTCGAAGAACCCCAGAGGAAGCAGCAGGACGAGACCGGCGATCCACGCCCTCGAGCGTCCGAAGGCCGAGTCGTCTGCGAGGAAGCGTTCGACGAGCAGGCTCGTGGCCACGCCGTAGGCTGCTGGAAGGACGACGAACATCGCCACGGCCAGGCCGAGAGGCTCGAGGAGCGTGAAGTCGATCCCGCCGGGACGGATGACCGTCGCGCCGCCGACGATGCCGGTCAGCGCGCCGAACAGCCACGGACGGCCGCGTTCGGGAAGCCAGCTCCGAACCACGAGGTAGACCAACCCCCCGATGATCCCCAAGACGGTTGTGACGATGACGAGAAACAGGGTGGCGCCGCTGAAGGTCCCGATGGTGAAGTCGTCGTCGGTGTTCAGGCCGCGAAGCGCGGGGTGCGAGGTCAGCCGGAGGACGAACATCGCCAGCCTCCCACCGATGCCGCCGATCACGGCGCCGGTCAGGGAACCGGCCACCGCGGCGGCGGCCACCGGCCTCGCGGCCGCCGTCAGATCGTTCCGCAACGTCGACGTCTCGACGGTCACGATCGGGATGGTGACCCGCGAGCGACCCCCGCGCAAGCCATTCACCCATCGGTTCGTTCTGCCGGCGTCTGCCCCCTCAGGCCGTGAGCAGGCCGATGCCGAGCGAGGTCACCCCGAGTGCGAGCGACACGGCGCCGGCATAGAGCAACCAGATCAGCCGGTTGGGCTGGGTGGCACCGCGGCCCATTGAGGAGAAGAAGAACCCCGCGGGCATGAGGATCGCGGCCAGCGGCACCCCGCTCCGCGCGACCGTCCCCCACAGCCCGCTCACGTCCGCGACCCCGACCAGGATCAGACACACCAGGGACAAGGTGACCAGGACACCGGCGTGCGCGTGCCCGGCCCGAGCGAAGGCATGCTGGAAGCCGGTCACGGGTTCTCGTCCCCGGACGATCCGCAGCATGTAGGTTCCGCCGAACTTCACCGCGACGATCGCGAGGAGCAGGATCCCTGCAGTGTTCCGCGCATCGGTCGAGAGCAGCGCCTGTCCAAGCATGTTCGTCCTCCTTTGCGAACGCCTCGGCTCGTTGATACATCACTCGGCTCTACGCTTCCATCGGACCCAGCGGACTCGGAATTTCCCGAGCGGAGGAGTAGGATGCCGGCTTCGACAATGTCGACAAGGAGGAGAGGATGACGGACTACCTGTTGCTCTACAGCGGCGGCAAGATGGCGGAGACCGAGGCCGAGCGGGCCGACGTCATGAAGGCGTGGGGCGTCTGGATGGAGAACCTCGGTCCGGCCCTGAAGGATGGGGGCAACCCATTCACCCAGCAGGCCAAGACGATCGACCCGATGGGAAAGGTCACCGACGGTCCCGCCGGATCACCCGCGAGCGGGTACTCGATCATCCAGGCGGATTCGCTCCACGAGGCGGTCAAGATGGGCCAGGACTGCCCGGTCCTTCAGGGCGGCGCCAAGATCTCGGTGTACGAGACCTTCGAGGTGATGTAGCCCTCCTCGGAATCTTTCGAGTCCTCGGCCACCTGCCGGATGCCAACGAACCCAGACCGGCTGTTCGCGTCCATCGTCGAATCGGAGCTCTCGAGGCCGGGGGTGACGGCTGGCACGGGGTTCGGCCGGTCGGAAGGGCTCAGGATCTCGGGCAAGATCTTCGCGATGCTCGTGGGGGGAGAGCTTGTGGTGAAGCTGCCGAGGGATCGGGTCGAAGATCTGACGGCCTCCGTCGTGGGTCGTCAGTTCGATCCGGGCCACGGACGACTCATGAAGGAATGGGTGTCGGTCACCGAACGCTGGTCGACGTTGGCGCAAGCTCGTCGAGGAAGCCCGGGCGTTCGCAGCGACGAACGCTGGTGCCGTCTCACCGCGAGGTGGCCGACGTCCGCCGAGCACACGCCGATAGGTTCTACTCGAGGCTGATCGTCCTGTCCTCGTGCAACGTCCAACCCGGGTTGTGCGCGATCTCCCACGGGTGACCATCGGGATCGACGAACACCCCCGAGTACCCGCCCCAGAAGGTCGCTCCCCCTTCCCGCGCGATCGTTGCTCCCGCCTCCCGGGCTTCCTCGATGACCGCGTCGACCTCTCGGGGCGAGCTCACGTTGTAGGCGAGCGTGACGCCGCCCCAGCCACCGCCGTCCCTGACCCCGCTGTCCTCGGCGAGCCTGGCCCGATCCCACAGCGCCACGATGAACCCGCCTGCTTGGAAGAAGACGACGTCGTCGCTCGGCGCGGCCCCGGTCTTCCAGCCGAGCGCCTCGTAGAACCGCCGGGATCGCTGGAGGTCGCGGACGCCGAGGGTGATGAGGCTGACCCGTTGTTCCATGTCAGACCCGAGCCTAGCGCCCTTCCAGGGGCTGTCGCGGAGGTAATATAGCAGTCATGCTATACTCCTTGCATGAGCGGCGGAGTGCTGATCAAAGAGGCCCGGCGGCGAGCCGGGTTGACCCAGGTCGAGCTGGCCCACCGGGTGGGGACCACGCAGTCCGCGATCGCCCGGGTCGAGCGGGGCCGGACTGAGCCCACCGCCGAGCGCCTGGGCCAGCTGATCCGGGCGTGCGGGCTGGACCTCCAGGTCCGGCTGGCGCCGATCGACGACTCGGACTGGTCGGTGGCCCGGTCGAACCTGGCCCTCGACGTCGACTCGCGGGTTCGCCAGCACCAGGCAGCGCTCCGCTTCGCCAGGGCCGGTCGCGCGGCCGCAGCGAGCCGCCGTGGCTGAGCCCGAGCTCGCGCCTGAGCGGATGCTGGCGGTCCTCAGAGAGCACGGCGTCCGGTTCGTCCTCGTGGGGGGTTTCGCCGCCGTGATCTACGGCTCTCCCTACCTCACGACGGACGTCGACGTGGTCCCGGAGTGGTCCAAGGAGAACCTGGAACGGATGTCGGCGGCGCTGGAGTCGATGCATGCCCGGGTATGGACGGCGAGCGAGCCGGGAGGCCTTGCCTTCAACCACGATGCCGCCTCGCTGGGTGGCGAGGACATGTGGAACCTCGTGACCGACCACGGCCGATTGGACCTCACCTTCATGCCGAGCGGTACGGCCGGTTACGAGGACCTTGCGCGCGACGCCGTGCACCTCACGATCCTCGGCGTCGATGTCGACGTGGCGTCCCTGGCCGACGTGATCAGATCGAAGGAGGCCGCCGGCCGGGAAAAGGATCGGGTAGTGCTCCCGGTGCTCCGCCGCATCCTGGACGAAGCCGGTGAAGATCACCTATAGCTGTGTCAGCGAAGCGCGCGGAAGAACTCCGCAATGTCGTCGCGTGCCGCAAGCCGGGTTTACCGGCAGCGGTTCGGGTGCCATCGTCGGCGTCGGAGGGGGTGCTCGAGACGATCGAAGCGCGCGCGGAGCTCATACGCCGCCTGGTGCCGTGCGTGCTTAGTGTGCTGCTCACCGCGTGCACCGGCGCAGCCCCCGACCATCCTTCGCCGTCCCAGCCCGCGACGCCACAGAGACTTCCCGGCTCCCTCACCCTCGTAGGTCACGAACCACTCTTCCATCGTGGGATGAACGCAGGACTCGCGGTATGGAACGACTTCGCCTACGTCGGCAGTCGCACCGATGGCTCGAAGGGCCACCCGCACGCGGGAGTCCTTGTGGTGAACATCCACGAACCCGCTCACCCGGAGATCGTGGGGGAGATCGGCCCACCGGACGAGGGCAACCCCGGCGAGACCTCGCGTGAGCTGAGGGTTTGGCCTAACGAGCGATTGCTCCTCGTGCTCAACTTTCGGTGCGATCCGCTCATCCACGAATGCGGCGGCTCCCCGGTGGAGCCCACCATTCGGTTCTACGACATCGGCGGGAGGCGAGCCGCGAAGCCCGTGCTTGTGTCCACGTATCATCCTCTGCGGACACCCCACGAGTTCTTCTTATGGCAGGACCCGAACGATCCCGGCCGGGCGCTGCTCTACCTGTCGACGCCGGGCAATTTCGGCGTGGACCTCCTCGTAACCGACATCTCGACCGCCCGAGAGGGCGTGTTCCGCGAGGTGGCTTCATGGACGACCGCGTTCCCTGACCCGGGACTCAACGACGACCTCCATTCGCTTTCGGTGTCGTCCGACGGGACTCGCGCGTATCTCGCCTTCCTCACCGCGGGGTTCTTCGTGCTGGATATCTCCGAGGTGGCGAAGGGACTCCCGGCGCCTGCCATCCGTCTGGTCACGCCATTGACCAACCGGGTCCGATGGCCGCTCCCGGGACCGCACAGCGCGGTGAAGGTTCCCGGCCGCGACCTGGTGCTCACCACCGACGAGGTCTACGGGGGGATCGGGAGGGAAGAAGGGTGTCCGTGGGGCTGGGTTCATCTGGTCGACGTGACCGATGAGTCCAATCCCCAGGTCGTCTCGGAGTACCGGGTGGCGCCGTACAACGAGGAGGCGTACTGCGACGAGGTGAGCGGGGAACGGAACGTGGGGTCGAGCTTCTCCTCGCACAATCCCACGGTCACCAAGCACCTGGCGCTCGTCACCTGGCACAGCGCGGGACTCCAACTCTTCTCCACCAGCGACCCGGCTCGACCCACGCAGCTGGCGGCGTTCGTCCCGGAACCACTGGGTTCCGTGGCAACGGAGGACCCTGCGCTCAGCTCGGGCCCCGACCAGGTCGTCATGTGGAGTTACCCGATCATCCAGGACGGCCTGATCTACGTCGTGGACATCAGGAACGGGCTCTACGTGTTGAGGTACCGCGGCCCCCACGCGGGTGAGATCGCCTCGACCGGATTCCTGGAGGGCAATTCCAACTTGGGCCAGGGGTCGTAACCGTTCTCAGGTGCCAGCCCGACCGGATGTCAGTGCCGCGACAAGCCGGCGCACCGGGCCACCGACCGCGTGTCGTTCGGCCAGCGCGACCACGGTCGCGTCCGGTTCGCGTCGCGGGCGGGCGAGGTCCACCTCGGGGATGGGCAGGTCGGTCGGGATCGTGACGACCTTGACGGCGCGTTCGACGTAGTCGAGGTCTCGGCGGACCTTGCCGAGGGCGATCCCCTGTGCGTCGGATCCCCGTGCGGCTTGGAAGATGCCGTCGAGG
>JBOGVH010000260.1:0-3362 GCA_050695235.1 Actinomycetota bacterium | reverse complement strand
GGCGGATCTCGACGCGGTCCAGTCGCTCGAGCACGATCGGATCCTCCGCAACTATCTGGGGCTGGTGGACGCGACCGTACGGACGAACGTCTACCGGCCCGCCGCCGAGTCGATCGCCTTCAAGTTCCGTTCGGCCATGGTCCCGGAGATCCCCAAGCCGATGCCCCTGTTCGAGATCTGGGTGTATTCGACGGAGGTGGAGGCGGTCCACCTCCGGGGCGGCCGGGTGGCGCGCGGCGGCATCCGGTGGTCCGACAGACGGCAGGACTTTCGGACCGAGGTCCTGGGCCTGATGAAGGCCCAGATGGTGAAGAACGCGGTGATCGTGCCCACGGGGTCCAAGGGCGGGTTCGTCCTGAAGCGCGTGCCCCAGGATCCCGAGGCCCTCGGGCAGGAGGTCCGCCGGCAATACATCCGGTTCATGCGGGGCCTCCTGGACCTGACCGACAACCTGGTGGACGGCAAGGTCCTGCACCCCACCGACGTCGTGGTTCACGACGAGGACGACCCGTACCTGGTCGTGGCGGCGGACAAGGGAACCGCGGCCCTGTCGGACACGGCGAACGTGGTAGCGGCCGAGTATGGATTCTGGCTCGGCGACGCGTTCGCCTCCGGCGGATCGGCCGGCTACGACCACAAGAAACTCGGGATCACCGCCCGCGGCGCCTGGGAATCGGTCAAGCGCCACTTCCGTGAGATGGGGACCGACCCGGAGACCCAGCCGATCACCGTGGTCGGCATCGGCGACATGTCGGGCGACGTGTTCGGCAACGGGATGTTGCTCTCGAACCAGCTCTGCCTGGTGGCGGCGTTCGACCACCGAAACGTCTTCATCGACCCCAATCCCAACCCCGCCGCCGGGTACACAGAGCGAAAGCGCCTGTTCGAGCTCCCCGGCTCATCGTGGGACGGCTACGACCGATCGAAGATCTCGGACGGGGGCGGGGTGTGGCCCAGGTCGGAGAAGCGCATCCCCCTCTCGCCCGAGGCCAGGGGGGCGCTCGGCGTCGACGGGGAGGCGCTGACCCCCGACGAGGTGATCAAGGCCATCCTCCGGGCACCCGTGGACCTGCTGTGGAACGGCGGGATCGGCACGTACGTCAAGGCCTCCACCGAAACCCACGCGGACGTCGGCGACCGGGTGAACGACAACGTGCGCGTCGAGGGGAAGGACCTCCGATGCCGCGTGGTGGCCGAGGGCGGCAACCTCGGATTCACCCAGCGAGGCCGTATCGAGTACGCGTTCGCCGGCGGCCGGATCAACACCGACTTCATCGACAACTCGGCGGGCGTGGATTGCTCCGATCACGAGGTGAACCTGAAGATCCTCCTCGGCCTGGCGATGCATCGAGATGAGCTCTCGCTGGAGGACCGGAACGAGCTGCAGCACCAGGTCGAGCAGGACGTCGTGCGCCACGTGCTGTACGACAATTTCCTCCAGGCCCAGATCCTGTCCCAGGAGGTTGACCAGTCCGTCTCCAGGACCGAGGCGTTCGAGGACCTCATGCAGGCGCTGGAGGGCGAAGGGGTCATGGACCGCGAGCTCGAGGCCCTCCCGGCCACGGAGGAGCTCGGTGAGCGCCGGCGGACCGGCCGGGGCCTGGCCCGTCCGGAGCTGGCCGTGCTCTTGGCCTACGCGAAGAAGAGCCTCGCCGGAGCGCTGCTCGAATCCAGCCTCCCGAACTCGCGGTACCTCGAGCAGGACCTTCGGGGCTCCTTCCCGCCGGTGGTGGTGGAACGGTTCAACCAGCTGCTCCCGGAACACCCTCTGCGCCGCGAGCTCATCGCCACGATCGTGGCGAACGACGTGGTGAACTCGCAGGGGATCACGTTCGTCACCCGGCTCTCGAATGAGACCGGAGCGGAGGCCGCAGACGTGGTTCGGGCGTACCGGGTGGCCCGCGACGTGACCGGCGCCGTCGAGCGGTGGGAGGCCATCGAGGCCCTCGTCGGGCGGGTCGAGCCGTCCATCCTCGGCGACCTCCTCGGCGGGGTGGACCGACTGGTCGAGCGGACCTCGCGGTGGTACCTGGCGAACATGCCGGACCGTCTGGGCCGGGCCATCGAGGCCCATCGCGAGCCGTTCCGTCAGTTGTCGGAGGCCTTGCCGGACGTCGTCACGGAGGCGTGGCGCCACGAGCGCGAACGATACGCGTGGCGGCTCGTCGACCAGGGGGTGCCGGAGGAGACGGCCAGGCGGCACGCCTTCCAACCGGGCCTGGTGCACGGCCCGAACATCATCGTGGTGGCCGAGCGAACGGGCAGGCCGGTTCCCCAGGTGGCCCGGGCCTTCTTCGCGGTTGGCGAGTCGCTGTTCATCGACTGGCTGGAGGGGAGGCTGGCCGAGCTCCCGGCCCCCAGCAAGTGGCACCGATGGGCGATCCAGGCCGTCCAGGAAGATCTGCTGCTGGTTCGGCGCCTGGTGGCGGAGAAGGTCCTGGATGAGGCGGGGGACCGGCCGGTGGACGAGGGCGTGGCCGCGTTCCTTGACAACCGGTCGGAGGCGTTCGACCGCCTGTCCAGGTTCATGCGGGGCATGGCCCTGGAGGACGCGAACGACCTGGCCGCCATGACCGTGGCCCTTCGCCAGGTCCGTGCCCTGGCCTCCTGAGTGCCGGGCGCGGACGCAGGTGCTTGAACCGTCCGCGGGGCTTGCTAGCCTCCGGGCGTGAGCGCTCCGCCCCCCGAGGCCGCCCAAGAGCTCGAATCGCGCCTGCGCCAGGTGCTGGACTTCGAGCGCGAATGGTGGAAGCACCCCGGTTCCAAGGAGCGACAGATCCGAGAGCGGTTCGGTCTCTCCCTTGCCCGCTATCACCATCTCCTCAACCGAGCGATCGATCGGCCCGAGGCCCTGGCCTACGACCCGATGCTCGTGCGGAGGCTCCGCCGGTTGCGGGAGAGCCGGCGGCGCAAGCGCTTCGCCCGCCAGCTCGGTTTCGAGCACTAGGCCCGCCCTGGGACGGGCCCGAGAGGAACGGGATAGGATGTCCGGCAGGCACGAACCCCCGAGCGACAGGAGCTTCTACTTCTCCTTGGCCACCAGCACGCTTCGGTTCGCCCTCATCGTCGCCCTCGTTGTGGGAGGGGTGGTGCTGATCGACCAGGCCTTCCCCCAGGGTGGGACGGCGGCGCCACCTCCCACCGGCGCGAGCTCGTCGCCCTCGCCCAGCGCCAGCCCCTCGGCCTCACCCTCGGGGAGGCCCAGCCCCCAGGTCGTGGGCGTGCGCGTCGGCGTGTTCAACGGGGCCGGCGTCACGGGCCTCGCCGCGGCCACGGCGTCACAGCTCGAGAAGGAGTACGGCTACGTCCCCGCCCAGGTCGCCGACGCGCCGTCCCCGGTCGCCGTGACCACGGTCTACTAC
>JBOGVH010000259.1:0-4679 GCA_050695235.1 Actinomycetota bacterium | reverse complement strand
GAGGCCGAGGCTGCACTGAGCACGTACCTTGACGCAGCTCCCTTCGGCGCGGAACGGGATGCGGTCCGGAAGCTCCTGGGGGAGATCGAGGACCGCTGACCTGGCCGAGGGTCACCTCAGGCGCGGGATCGGCGCCGGATGCGGCGTCCTTGCGGCAAGCCTGCAACGAGAAGAAGCGTGACGAATGCGAGCAAGACGGGCGGACCCTCGCCCCACCGCGCGAAGGGCGTCGATGCCGGAGCCAGCCTGATCAAGCCACGGAGGATCGTCGCCTCGTAGAGCTCGGTGCGAACGACGACCTGCCCGCTCGGATCGACGACAGCAGAGATCCCGGACGGTGCCGACTGGACGACCCACAGGCCGAGCTCCCGGGCCCGCATCCTCGTGGAGAGGAGCTGCTGCTCGGCAGTTGCGGCGTCGGGCCCGAAGCTCGAGGTGTTCGTGGGGACGACGATCGCCTCCGCACCACGAGCGGCCAAGCCCGCGACGATCCACGGGAACATCACCTCGTAGGAGATCGGGGTGCCGACGCGCCCGCCCGGGACCGGGATCGATCTCGGGTCCGCCCCGGGGACCATGTCCTTCGGGACCGCCCGGAGCGCCGAGATGAACCCCAGGTAGGGCCGCCAGGGGACGTACTCGCCGAAGGGGACGGGGTGCTGCTTG
This sequence comes from Actinomycetota bacterium, assembly GCA_050695235.1. GTDB lineage: Bacteria > Actinomycetota > UBA4738 > UBA4738 > HRBIN12 > AC-69. Next base: position 4,013 of record JBOGVH010000259.1, on the reverse strand, counting down.
TCGTACACACCGGCCACGGACCCGGACGGCCTGACCGACAGCACGGAGTTCCGGAACCGTCCGGGGCCCGCGTCGGAGACCACACCGGCCAGAAACCAGGCATCGAGGGTCCCGGCGAGCTCGGCGAGTGTAGGCGGGGCGGGCTCTCCGACCGATGGGCGCGGTCCGTCGAGATCCACCACGCCCTCGGGCCAGACGACGAGGTCGACGGATCCCGCAGGGATCGTCCGGGTCAGCGCGACGTGTTGGCCGAGGACCAGGGCCGTCCTCTCCCGCGACGCGGGCTCCGGTGGGAGCGGCACGTTTCCCTGGACGATGGCCACGTCGAGCGTCGGCCCGTTCGAGGGACGAGGGGCGAACGGAAGGCTCAGGGCAACGAGCGCGACGACCGGGACGAGCCCCCATGCGGCGGGTCGCACCCACCCGTCGACGGCCGCCGCGACCAGGGCCGAGACGTACGCAGCCAGCCAGGCCACGCCGATGCCACCGGCGACCGGAGCGAGGGCGGCAAGCGGTGACCCGACGAGCGGGTCGCCGAGGGAGCCCCAGGGGAACCCGCCGAGCGGGAAGCGGCTCCGGAGCGCTTCCATGACGAGGACCCAGAGGGCGGAGGACCCGAGGGAGCCGACGATCGGTCCGCGGTCGAGGGCGCGGCCCGCCGCCAACGCGAACAGGGCGGTGAACGCGGCTTCGGTCACGGTGAGCGCGATCCAGGCGTGCAGGCCCGCTCGCACGACCCACGCCAGGATTACGCCGAAGAACGCCAGGCCGAAGAGTGCGCCGAGCGCCATACGCGCCAGCGGACGACTCCCTCCGATAGCAAGCAGAAGGCCGGCGGGAGCGACCAGCGCGAGCAGGCCGAGCCCGAACGGGGGGAAGGCGAGGGCCAGCGCGGCACCGCTGGCGAGCGCGAGCGCGGGTCGGGCGAGCCGCCTCGCGGGTCGCTCGCAGGGAGTCCCGAGCGCGCTGGAGGGACCTCGTTCCGACTCCCGCGGGACCGATCTCACGTCACCACGAAGGTCCCGGTCATCTGGGTCGGGTACGTCGCAGCGGAAGAAGTACGTCCCGGCATCGAGGGCCGGCACCTCGTACGTCCTCGTCTCCACGCCCTGGAAGATCTCTCCGACGAACAGGGCCTCCGTCGCGCTCTCGTCCGTGTAGATGGCGACGTCATGCGGGATGCCCGGATCGTTGTTGGTGAACTCGATGGTGAACGCCTCGCCTGCCGGCGCGGCGAGGCAGGGCTTGTCGAAGCTGATGTCCCTGGCCGAGACCGCAAGCGCCGTGCCGGTCGGCTCGCACAACTGCCCACCGCCTCCGCCAGTTGTCGGGCGGCCTCCCTCCGATGCCCCGCCCCCCCCGCAGCTCGCCGCCATCAGAATCATGACCGCGAGCAGCGCCACGATGACCCTTCCAGCGCTCCATCATCGGCGTCCTCGCTCCGGCGGATCAGCCCACCTCCACGTCCACCTGGTGGTACCCGGAAGCCCCCGTGGGGTGTGGCGGTCGCTCCATGGCCTCTTGGAGCCGTCCTTGCCCGTCGGCCGCCCGGCAGAGCACTCTGTAGGTGCCAGGGCCCGGCGGCGTCCATCGGTACGCCCACCTCGTCCAGCTCAGCCGCGAGATGGGGAGCTGGAGCCTGGAGGGATGCCAGGTTCGACCCCCGTCGGTCGAGACCTCGACGCGGGAGACCGCTCGGCCGCCCGCCCATGCCACCCCGGCGATCCAGCCCGGCTCCCCGACCCTGATCCCAGGGCCGACGACGTCGATCCGGGACTGGGTCCTCACGGTGGCGACGTCGGACCATCCTCGCTGCTCCCAGTAGCCTCGGTAGTCCCGCCCCACGACCTCGATCTCCTCGAGCCACTTCACGTTCTTCATGCCGTAAACCTCCGGGACCCGCACCCGGCAGGGGAACCCGTGCTCCCAGGTGAGCGGCCGGCCGTTCTGGGCGACGGCCAGGATCACGCTGGGATCGAAAGCGGCATCGACCAGGATCGAGTCGGAGTAGCCGTCGGAACAGCGGAAGACCACGTCGACGGCACTGTCCAGGATCCCCGTCCGCGAGAGGACCTCACCGAGCCGGACGCCGGTCCACGCCGAACTCCCGACGAGGTCGCCCCCGACGGGGTTCGAGATGCAGGTGAGCACCGAGTGCTCCTCCACGACGGCGAAGTCCCGCTGCAGGGTCCAGAAGGTGAGGTCCATGGGACTCTGCACCATGCCTCCAATCCGGAGGGTCCAGCCCTCGGCCTCGACCACAGGATCGAGGAAGTCGATGTCGACGACGTAGTGATCGGACGCGCTCGTGATCTCCGGAGAGAGTCCGGGCACGTCGGGGAACGACGACCTCCGAGGCACCGTCGCCGGTTCGTCGGCGGCTCGGATCGGGATGTCGGTGTTCGGACCCGCCAACCGACGCGCGACCCGCCCGAGGACGGTCCCGACGACGACGAAGCCTGCTGTCACAGCTCCGATCGACACGACGGCCCGGCGGCGTGAGAGGTTCGTCTGGGTCGGGCTCCAATCGACGAGCCAGGCCATGGAGACGGAGTAGAGGATGCCGGCCCCGACCGATCCCAGGATCGCGCCGGCAAGGGAGGGAGTGAACGGAGCCAGGAACGCGCTCGCGGCACCCAGGATGGCCACAACCGTCCCCGCTCGGTAAGGGCGTGGGCGACCCCCTGAGGCCGTTGCCTCGGGCAGGAGCACGGAGACCACGAGGAACCCCACGACCGACCCCGCGGCGAGCAACCGTACGGCGTTCGGCCCGAGGGTATCGATGAAGAAGGTCGCCAGGTCGCCGGGGGTGAGCCTGATGATCCGCTCGGCGACGAGCAGGGGCGGGAACGGGACGGCCGGCTCGATCTTGTTGGCAGCCCAAAGGAAGGAGAGGGCGAAACCCCCGGCCAGACCTCCAGCGACGCGGCAGCCCCTCCTTGTCCGATCGCTCATTGGGATCAAGCCACGAAAGTGCCGGTCACACGGGTGGGATGGGCGTCCCGACGGAAGGAGTAGGTTCCGCGATCACGCGGCCGGCACCTGATCGGTCCGCCGTCCGGGCCGGGAAGGGATCCCTAGCGCTGGTGGTCGCGCCCCTCGCCACTCTCGGCAACCGGCGACGCTCCTTGCACATCGGTCTCCTCGGCCTCGAGCGCCGTGATCTTGCTGTCGAGGACCTCTCGCTCCGCGTGCAGCTCGGCGATGCGGACCTCGCGGGAGGGCGCTACGCGGGGATCGGTCTTCGCGCCCTCCGGCTGCGAGGAGTGCTGGCCCCTATCCATGCCCTTCATCATCAGCACCATCGAGAGTGGGCAGACGGCGATCAACAGGAGGGGGAGGGCTCCGATCAGCAGGTTCGGGGCGACGAGCCAGACGCCTACGCCCACTGCCGCCAGCCCACCGATGACCTTCCAGTTCAGACACATGCGGAGCATCTTCTCCATCTCTGCTACCTCCTGCGCTCGGCGGGAGGATCCCGCGCCACTCAGCATACTACGGGCCGTAGTACAAGTTGATCGCCCACCGGCGTGAAGGCGTCATCCCATCCGTCGCCTTGGTTTCGCCTCACGCATATCCCGTCATGCCCGAGCCGTCCATCATGCCCGAGCCGTCCATCATGTCCGAGCCGTCCATCATGCCGGTCATCTGCCCCATCATCTGGCCATGCATCGCTTCGCACCGCTCGCGGAGTTCGGCCGGCATCCGCTGCAGCATCTGCCGCATGGCTGCTGAGCGGTGCATCACGTCGCAGGCGGCGGCCATCCGACGCATCGTCTGCATGCCCTGGAGAGGCTCGGAGCGAGCAGCGCCGAGCGCGAGGCCGCCGCCAAGCGCAAGAAGCGAGGCCATCAGCAGAGGGACGATCCACCGTGGCTTCCTGACCGCTTCCCTCCGTCCTCGTTCTCACGTCCAGCCCCTCCGTCCATCAGGCCGTCCATCAGGCTCGCGCTCCCCTGAGAGTACTATGGGTCGTCGTAGTTGGTGGCTTGAGAGGAGACCGACGTTGAGCC
>JBOGVH010000258.1:0-2219 GCA_050695235.1 Actinomycetota bacterium | reverse complement strand
ATGGGCCGACCGCCTGGATGACTATTTCGCGCATTGCGACTTCGCGGCCGTTCCGGAAGCCGGCCACTTCGTCGCCCGAGAGCGGCCCGACTACGCGATCCGAGAGATCACCGACTTCTTCACCGGCCTGGGGGGCGAGATGTAGGAGGGATGCGTGTCGCGTGGTGCAGCGCAAGGGTTCTGCCCGGGCGCGTTCGCCGCTCCCGCGGCGCGTCTGGCCCGGCGAGGCGGGACGAACGCGCGCGCGCCGGCTCACGTCCCCAGGAGCAGGAGGATGCCGACCGACGTGTACAGCACCATCACTGCGAGGAGGGCGTACTGCCCGCGCCGCTTGTCCAGCCCGCTGAACAGGGCGACCGCACGGTCGTGCGCGGCAACGACGCCGAGGACGTGCCCGGTGACGATGGCCGCCACCTGGACCAGAGCGATGGCCCGGGTCGAGACCACGAGGAAGTTGATGGCCCAGTCGTCCGTACCGAAGACGTCCCACCCCCGGCCGAAGGGATCCGAAGCCAGGATGTACCCCGCCTGGCCCTGGAAGACGAACAGCGAGAAGTAGTGGGCGATCGTGTATCCCACGACGATCGGGATCAGCGAATGGACGAAACGCTCGTCGGGGTTGGTCACCGGTCTCGACCGCCTGGACCCACGGACCATCCGGGCCGAGAGGTGCGCGGCCCCGATGAAGGTCGCCGCCACGAGGGCGATCGACCAACCGAGCCCCAGGGTTCCAAGGACGAGGTTCTGTAACCCCACGGTTCCCCGCGTGAGGTTCGACCAAAGCTGGGTCCTGGTGACCCCGTCGAACGCCGTGGAACCGAGCAGGACGCAGACCACGGCGACCAGGCCCGGCGCGACCGCCACCGAGGCCAGTCCATCGAGGGGGTTGCGGACCACCAGCCGGCCGTCGGAGCGCCGGCCGAGCGGTGAGAGACGGCCGACCAGGGACGAGTACACCTCGAAGCTGTCCCCGCGCTCGTACCATCCCTGTCCGTAGCGGAGCGCCAGGGCTACCTGAACCAGCGAGTAGATGGCCACGAAGGCCAGCACGGTGGAGGGCTTGCTGGCGTCCGCGTAGACGAGCTCGAGCCACACGAACACCACGAGGCCGGCCGCGGCCGGCCAATAGCCGAGGCTCTCGGGCGCGGAGCGGCTTGTCTCCCGCCGACCCCTGCCGGCGAGACGCGCGATCCCCGCGGAGAACGCGCGGAGCGGGTTCAGGAGACGCCAGACCGGACCGAAGGCCAGCGAGGCCGGCACCAGTCCCACCCACAGCCACACGTACAACCAGGTCGGCGCGGGGTTCGTGGCGGTCTCGTTCGGCCCGAGCAGGGCGGCGAGCACCGTGATCGCGAACAGCAACACGCCGAGGGCCCGGAGGGCGATCCTCGTGAGCCGGGCATCGATGACTCGTTGGAGCGCCTCGGGGATGGGGCGCCCGGCGCTCTCGCCCTTCAGCTTGGGCGTGAGCCAGAACGCCCCGAGGACGAGGAACGAGAGCACCACGGCGGAGGCACCCCCGTACACGGCGAGCCACAGCGGCACGGGCAGATCGGAGCGGCCCCCAAGGCCGTGGGACAGGATGCCGTTCATCGCACCCTCAGCTCGAAGAGAGGCAGGCCCGTCTCCTCCAGCTCGACCTCGAAGACCCCGGGGATGTCGGCCACGAACTCCAGCGTGAGCTCCTCGCCGGCTGTGACCGGGCGCTTCAGCTCGTACCCATGGACGTGGAGCTCGTCGTTCGCGTCCGACAGGACCACCAGACGCACGGTCTTGCCCAGCCCGACCTCCACGCGCTCGCCGTCCGTCTGCACCGCACCGCCGCTGACCGTCGCCTCGACGACCACGATGTCGCGCCGGGGGCTCGGCTGCCCATCGGGCGTGGGGCTCTGGGGAGATCCGGGGGTACCGGGGGTCGTCGCGTCCGCCGTGGGGTCGGGTTCGGGCTCAGCCGACGTGCAACCGGCCGCGGCAAGCACGAGGACCGCGAACGAAACGCCGACGGTTCGGGTCCACGATGTCATGGTCGGCGATCCTTTCTGGCGATCGACGGTGATCGACGTCGAGCCTGGCGGGCCTCTCGCCCTCGGGCGGCGGCGCGCCTCAGCTCGAGGAGATCGACGCGAAGGACGAGCGCAGCCGGACGGGCGGGCCCCGGAACGTGGGACCCCCGGCTGCCAGGAGGAACCGTGGCGGAAGGATGAACACCCGGGGTCGCG
>JBOGVH010000257.1:0-3752 GCA_050695235.1 Actinomycetota bacterium | reverse complement strand
TCCCGGATCACCGGTCCCATGTCGGTGGCCGGCTCCATGCCCGGTCCCACCTTCAGCCGGCCGGCCTGGTCCGAGAGCTCCTGCACCAGCGCGTCACCCAGCGAGCCCACACCCACGGCCACGCTTCCGGCCAGGCAGCGCTGCCCCGCATTCCCGAACGCGGATGACAGCAGCGCCGTGACCGTCTTGTCCAGGTCGGCGTCGTCCATGACCAGCAAGTGATTCTTGGCCCCCCCGAGGGCCTGGACTCGTTTGCCGTTCGCCGCGCCGGTCGCGTAGATGTACGCGGCCACGCCGGCCGAGCCCACGAAAGATACGGCGGCCACGTCGGGGTGGGTGAGCAGCGCGTCGACCGAGTCCTTCGCCCCGTGGACCACGTTGAACACGCCGTCGGGCAGCCCGGCCTCGGTCAACAGCTCTGCGATCCGGATGGCAGAAAGTGGCGTCCGCTGCGAGGGCTTGTGCACGAACGTGTTGCCGCACACGATGGCCAGGGGGATCATCCACAGCGGCACCATGTTCGGGAAGTTGAACGGCGTGATCCCGGCCACCACCCCCACCGGGAACCGGACCAGCTCCTCGTCGATGCCGTCCGCGATCTGGTCCAGGTTCGTGCCCATCATCAGCGTGGGTGCCCCGCAAGCCAGCTCCACCACCTCGATGGCCCTACGGACCTCGCCCCGGGCCTCCGCAAGGGTCTTGCCGTTCTCGTGGGTGACCAGCCGGGACAGCTCCTCGAACAGGTCCTCGAGCAGGGCCTTGAACCGGAACATCACCTGCGCCCGGTCCGGGACGGGCGTGTCGGCCCAGGCGGGGAAGGCCCCCGCGGCGGCCCGCACGGCCCGGTCGATCTCCTCGCGTGTTGAGTACGGGAGCAGCGCGATGGTCTCGCCGGTCGCCGGGTCGTAGATCGGGTCGACCTCGTCGGACCCCGACTCCTGGAACCGCCCGCCGATCAGTGCCGGCACTCGCTCGGCGCTCATGCCCACCAGCTCCTTCGTTGGACTTCGACGTGGATTCAGAATGCCATCCGGGTGCGAGGGATGAACGTCCCCTGGCCCTCCTTCGCGTGGAACTCGCCATCCTCCACCAGGACCGCACCCCGCTGCAGGACGATCTGGGGAAGTCCCTTCACCTTCATGCCCTCGAAACAGGAGTAGTCGACGTTCATGTGGTGTGTCGTCGCGGACAGGACCCGCTCGTGGTTGGGGTCGAACACGACGATATCGGCGTCCGAGCCCGGCGCGATCGTTCCTTTCCGTGGGTACAGACCGAACATCTTGGCCGGCGCCGTGGCCACGAGCTGCACGAACCGGTTCAGGCCGATCCGCCCGTCGTGGACCCCCTGGAAGATCAGGGTGTACCGGTCCTCCACGCTCGGTAGCCCGTTCGGGATCTTCGAGAAGTCGTCCTTGCCCAGCTCCTTCTGACCCCTGTAGTTGAAGGGCGCATGGTCGGTGGCCACGATCTGAAGATCGTCCTGCTTGAGCCCGGCCCACAGCTCCTCCTGGTGATCCTTGGGGCGCACGGGAGGAGAGCAGACGAACTTCGCGCCCTCGAACCCTGGCCGGGCCATGTCGTCCGAGGAGAGATAGAGGTACTGGGGACACGTCTCGGCGTAGGCCGGCAGGCCCCGATCGCGGGCCTCGCGCACCGCGTTCAGGGCGTCGCGCGAAGTTAGGTGCACGACGTACGCGGGTGTGCCGGCCAGCTCGGCCAGCTTGAACACGCGGTGGACCGCCTCCCCCTCCATCGCGGCGGGGCGGGACATCCCGTGGTACTTCGGCTCGGTCTTGCCCTCGGCGACGTACTTCTTGACCAGCACGTCGATGGGGCCGCCGTTCTCCGCATGCATCATGATCAGGGCACCGCTGTCCGCGGCCCGCTGCATGGCCCGGAAGATCGAAGCGTCGTCCAGCATGAACACCCCGGGGTACGCCATGAACAGCTTGAACGAGGTGACCCCCTCGCCGACCAGCTCGTCCATCTCCTTGAGAACCTGATCGTTGACCTCCTTGACGATCATGTGGAACCCGAAGTCGGTACAGGCTTTCTGGGCCTTCTCGTGCCAGGTGTCGAGGCCCTTGCGGAGACCCTCGCCCGTCCCCTGGAGCGCGAAGTCGACCACGGTAGTGGTCCCTCCGAAGGCGGCGGCCCGGGTCCCCGTCCCGAAGTCATCCGAGCAGAACGATCCGCCGAACGGGAGGTCGAAGTGTGTGTGCGGGTCCACGCCGCCGGGCATCACGTATCGGTCGGTGGCATCGATGACCTTGTCGGCCTGAACGGGCATGTCGACGCCGATGGCGGCGACCCGGTCGCCCTCGATGACGACGTCGGCCCGCGCCGTCTCCGCAGCCGTGACGACCGTGCCGTTCTTGATGACCGTCCTCACGACACGCCTCCCTGTATTCGACCGAACGCCACGTCGAGGGTCTCGATGGCCCGGGCCGCGTCCTCCTCGGTGACGATGAGCGGGGGCGCCAGACGGAGCGCGTTGCCGTACAGCCCGCCCTTGCCGATCAGCAGGCCCTGCTCCTTGCACGCCTCCAGGACCTGGACCGCACCATCGGGATGTGGCTCCTTGGTCTCGCCGTCCTTCACCATCTCGACGCCGATCATTAGGCCCTTGCCCCTGACCTCCCCCACCACGTCGTACCGGTCCTCCAGCTCCTTCAGCCCGTCGTACAGGTACTTGCCCACGCGCTGGGCGTTGTGCTGCAGCTCGTTCTCCTCGATGTAGTCCAGGTTCGCGAGCGCATAGGTGGAGGCCAGCGGATTGCCGCCGAACGTGGAGATGGAGTTGGCCCGGAGCGAATCCATCATGTCGGCACGACTCACCACCGCCCCGATGGCCATCCCGTTCCCCAGCCCCTTGGCGCACACCATGGCGTCGGCCTGGACGCCGTAGCTCTCGATCCCCCAGTAGGCCTCACCGGTCCGGCCGAATCCCGTCTGCACCTCGTCGGCGATGAACGGGATGCCGAACTCGTCGAGGATCCCCTTGGCGACCTGGAAGTACTCGGGCGGGGGGGTGACGAACCCTCCAACCCCCTGGATCGGCTCTGCGATCATGGCCGCCGGCTCGCCGGTCGTGGTGGTCTCGATCACGTTGCGGAGGTCCTCGGCGCAGGCCACGCCGCAGTCGGGGTACTTCAGCCCCAGCGGGCAGCGGTAGCAGTACGGGGCCAACGCGTACGACACGTTGAGCGGCGAGAACGAGGTGGCCGACCACCCCTTGTTGCCGGTGATGCCGACGGCTCCGAACGAACGGCCGTGGTAGGAGTTGCGGAGGGCGATGATCTCGTTCGACCGGCGCCAGCTGGTGGCGAAGAGCAGCGCGGCCTCGATGGCCTCGGTCCCCGAGCCAACGAAGAACGCCTTCACCCCCGACGGCGAGTCGATCGGCGCGAGCTTGGTGAGCCGCTCGGCCAGCTCCACCATGGGCCGGATGAGGTACAGGGTGGAGGTGTGGGCGATCTTCTCCGCCTGCTCGGTCAGCGCCTGGACCAGCTGTTCCACCACATGCCCGGAGATCGTGGTCACGATGCCGCCGAAGAAGTCGAGGTACTCGTTGCCGGCTCCGTCCCACACCCTGGTCCCCTCGGCCCGGACCAGCTCGATGGGCTCCTTGTAGTAGAGCGCGATCCACTCGGGGAGGACCTGGCGATGCCGAGCCAGGAGGTCCGCGGCGCCCCCGTCTGCCGCGGGGCCCGCTCCGCTCATGGCAGCAGCTCCGTGAGCTCGCCGTAGGT
>JBOGVH010000256.1:0-5283 GCA_050695235.1 Actinomycetota bacterium | reverse complement strand
ACGCCGACCTCAATACCGCGGTCGCCGCCACCCTCCCGGCGTGTTTCCTGAACGCCGGCCAGAGTTGCACGGCCGGCGAGCGGATCCTGGTGCACGAGGCCGTCCATGACGACTACTTGGCGCTGCTCACCGCCGCGATCGAGAAGGAGATCCGTCTGGGGGACCCCTTCGAGAACGGCACCACGATGGGACCGGTGAACAACCCGCCGACCGCCGACAAGATCGAGCGCCATGTGCGCGAGGCCGCCGACCGGGGGGCCTCCATCGTCCTGGGCGGGGGGCGAGCCCCGCAGTTCGGGAGCGACCTCTTCTACGAGGCCACCGTGGTCGATGGCGTGACCCACCACATGGAGATCGCGCGGGAGGAGACGTTCGGGCCGGTCGTGCCCATCTCGACCATCCGGAGCGAAGACGAGGCCGTCCAGATCGTGAACTCTTCCCCCTACGGACTGCTCTCGGCGGTCTTCACGCGGGACCTTCGCCGGGGCCTCAGGTACGCGGAGGCCGTCCGGGCGGGCTGGGTGAACGTCAACGAGGGGACGAACTACTGGGAGCCCCACCTACCGTTCGGCGGCCGGGCCGGCTCGAGGAGCGGTGTGGGCCGGGTGGGGGGCAGGTTCTCCATGGACCGGCTCACCGAGCTGAAGACCGTGGTCGTGAACCTGGCCTGAGCGCGTGAGCGAGGTGCAGACGCCTCCGGCCGCCCGGCGTCGATCCTTCGCCTACCCGATCCTGCTCTCCCTCGCCGCGCTGGATGCCGCCGGCTACAGCGTCATCGGGCCCGTCGCCCCGGCCATCTCCGAGGCCACCGGGGCCGGGCCGGCTCTGATCGGGGTGCTCGTCGCCTCGTTCCCGCTCGGCATCGTAATCGGGTTCCCGCTTGCCGGCCGCGCCGTGCGGGCCTGGGGGCCGAGGGTCGTGCTGGCTGCGTCGCTCGGCGTCATCGCGGTCGGGACCCTGGGCTTCGTTGCGGGGAATGGTCTGCCCGCCTATCTGGCCTCGCGCTTGCTCATGGGGATCGGCTCGGGTGGGCTATGGATCGGGATCGCCCTCGACACCCTGGAACGGTGGCCTGGACAGGGGTACCTGTGCATGAGCCGGATCCTCGCCACGTACTCGATCGGGGGACTCCTCGGCCCAGCCCTGGGCGCTATCGGCGGCATCCGCGGCCCTTTCGCCGCCTACCTGGCGCTGATCCTCGTGGCGATCCCGCTCGTGTTCGTGATGGAGGCGCCGGCCGGACAGCTGGAACTCCGGGCCGATCGGGCCTCCCTCCGCCTGCCGGGGTTCTGGCTCGCGGCCGCGGGGATCTTGTTCGCGGTGCTGGGACTGGGGGTGGCCGAGGGCGTGCTTCCGCTTCACTTCGCCGATCGTCTGAGCCAGGTACAGATCGGCGCGCTCTTCGTGGGGACGTCGGCTGCCGTCGCGGTCGCTACGACTGCAGCCGCCCGCTTCGCTCCCCGACGGGCCCTTGCGGTGTCGCTCGTCTGCGTCGTGATCGGCATCGGGGTGGCCGCGGCGTCGGATGCGGTCCAGGTCTGGATCGTCTCGCTCGTCGTGACGGGCGTCGGCATCGGGGCCGGGAACACGGGGGCGATCGGCGTGCTGTTGAAGACGGTCAGCTCCGAAAGGATCGTGACGGCTATGGTCGTGTGGTCGCAGATCGGCATCGCCGGATATCTCGCCGGGCCGCTGGCCGGAGGAGCGCTCGCCGAGAGCCTGGGCTTCTGGTCCGTAGGGCTCGTTCCGTTGGCGGGGGCCGCGCTCGTCCTGCTGGCTCTGGCTCGGGCCCGGGGCGCCCACCCGAGTTGACCGGCCTCCGGGCATCGGGCTACGGTTCGAACACGTTGATCTCGTCCGGCAGGCCCGGCCCGTTCTGGAGGATCTCGCCGGGCGGACCGAGGATAGGGTGAGCCTCGCGGTCCTGGACGGCGACCTTGTGCTGAACGTCGACCAAGATCACCGGGCCCCGCTCCATCGTGTCCGTGAGCTGGGTGGGGAGGCCCACGCCGTATCACTGCACGTCGAACGGGAAGGTGCTCGTGGCGTTCCTGCCCGAGGCGGAGCGGGAGCGCAAGCTCTCCTCACCGCTCACGCCGGAGACCCCGAACACCATCATGGAGCCGGACATCCCCGCGCTCCGCTTGCCGAGGTTCGAGCGCGGGGGTACGCCCAGACGGTCGAGGAGCTCGAAGAGGGCCTGAACGCGGTGGCGATCGCCGTCCGCCGGGCGGACGGCGAGGTGATCGTTGCGGTGAGCGTGGCCGGACCGGGGTTCCGGATGCGGCCGGCTGAGCTGCCGCGTATCGCGAGGATGGCGAGGGATGCTGCGGCGGCCGTGTCGCGCCGACTGGGGTATGTCGAAAGGAGTCAGTCCGTTGGCAGTCAATGAGAGCCCGGGGATCCTGCTGTACACGCGGATCCGCAAGTCGCCCTACTTCTACGCGTCACGCAAGCACGGGGTAACGCGGTACAGCGTCTACAACCACACGTATCACCCGCGCCATTACGGGAACCCGGTCGAGGAGTACTGGAAGCTCGTGAACGGCGTGACGATGTGGGACGTTGGCGTGGAGAAGCAGATCCAGATCAAGGGTCCGGACGCGTTCGACCTGGCGAACATGATCGTCCCGCGCGACCTGTACAAGTGCGCGGTCGACCAGTGCAAGTACGTGTTCATCACGGCCCCGGACGGGGGCATCCTGAACGACCCGGTGTTGCTCAGGGTCGAGGAGGACGAGTTCTGGCTCTCGCTCGCCGACTCCGACGTGAACCTGTATGCGCTGGGCATCGCGGCGGCCAAGGGCATGGACGCGTCGGTACGGGAGATCGACGTCGCCCCCGTGCAGATCCAGGGCCCCGACTCGAAGAAGGTGCTGGTCGATCTGTTCGGCGACCGGGTGCTGGAGGTTCCGTACTACGGTCTGATGAAGGCCGACCTCGACGGGATGAAGGTCGTGGTGTCTCGGACGGGCTACACGGGCGAGGTGGGCTACGAGATCTACCTGCACGACGCGAGCCGGCACGGCCAGAAGCTGTGGGACACGGTGCTCGAGGCCGGGAGGCCGCACGGGCTCGAGGTCATCGGCCCGTGCCACATCCGCCGCATCGAGGGGGGCATCCTCGCCTTCGGCGCGGACATGTGGTACGAGAACAACCCGTTCGAGGTGGGCTACCACTACACATGGATGGTCGACCTTGACCAGGAGGCCGACTTCATGGGCAAGGAGGCGCTCGGCCGGATCAGGCAGGAGGGCGTGAAGCAGAAGCTCGTCGGGGTTGACATCGGAGGGGAGCCGCTCGGCACCTACATCGACAACGAGATGATCGATTTCTTCCCCGCGTACGCCGGCGATGGCCCGGTGGGGCGGGTCACCTCGGCTTGCTACTCGCCGCGCCTGGAGAAGAACATCGGGTTCGCCATGGTGCCGATCGAGCTCGCCGAGCGCGGGACGGAGCTCCAGGTGGACACCCCGAAGTCGGGACGGGTGAGCGCCACGGTCGTCACCATGCCGCACTTCGACCCGACGAAGGAGATCCCAAAGCAGTGAACGCGTTGCCGGATCGGGCGGGCGTCGTCGTCATCGGCGCAGGCATCGTGGGCAACAGCGTCGCGTACCACCTGGCCCGGCTGGGGTGGAGGGACATCGTCCAGCTGGACAAGGGCCCTCTGCCCAACCCCGGCGGATCGACCGGCCACGCGTCGAACTTCATCTTCCTGGTGGACCACTCCAAGGAGATGACCGAGATCACGCTCGACAGCGTGCGCCAGTACAAGGAGCTGGGCGTGTTCACCGAGAGCGGGGGCATCGAAGTGGCCCGGACCCCCGAGCGGATGGAGGAGCTCAAGCGCCGCATGGCCTCCGCGAAGTCCTGGGGGATCGAGCCCGCCGAGCTGCTGTCCCCGTCCGAGGTCAAGGAGCTCGTCCCGTTCATCGACGAGAACGTCATCCTCGGCGGCTTCCACTGTCCGGGGATCGGGGTGGTCGATTCGCTTCGCGCCGGCACCCTCATGCGGGAGGAGGCCGAGTGGTTGGGCGCCATCACCATCAGCGCGAAGACCGAGGTGCTGGGGATCGACGTCGCAGGTGGACGGGTCCGCGGCGTCCGGACCGACGCCGGTGACATCCGAACCGACGTCGTGGCGGTGTGCTGCGGAGTGTGGAGCCCCCGGATCGCCCTGATGGCCGGGGCGTCGATCCCGCTCACTCCCGCGGTCCACCAGATGATCGACGTGGGGCCGGTGCCGCTGTTCGAGAAGACCGTGGGCGAGATCGAGTACCCGATCGTTCGCGACATGGACACGAACATGTACGAGCGCCAGCACGGGAGCGAGTTCGAGATCGGATCCTACGCCCACCGGCCGATCCTCCTCGAGCCGGACGGAATCCCTTCGATCGAGCAGGCGGCGCAGTCTCCCACCGAGCTGCCCTTCACCAAGGACGACTTCGATCCGCAGATGGAGGATGCCTTGGCGCTCTTCCCCGAGATCGTTGCGGACGAGCGCGTGGGGGTGAAATACGCGGTCAACGGGCTGATCTCGCTCACACCAGACGGGATGCCGATCGTGGGGGAGACCCCCGAGGTCCGGGGACTGTGGTCCGTGGCGGCCATCTGGGTCAAGGAGGGACCCGGGTTCGGCCGCACCGTGGCGGAATGGATGACCGATGGATGCCCGGAGATCGACCCGCATTCCTCCGACATCGCCCGGTTCCACGACCACCAACGGACGAAGCGCCACATCCTCGCCCGGTCCGCCGAGGGCTACAACAAGACCTACGGCATCGTCCACCCCATGGAGCAGTGGGCCTCCAACCGGGACGTGCGGCTGTCGCCGTTCAACGGCCGCGAGCGAGACCTCGGCGCGGTCTTCTACGAGACCGCCGGATGGGAGCGCCCGTTCTGGTACGAGTCCAACCGGGCGCTGCTCGACGAGTACGGCGAGCTCGTGATGCCCCGCCAGGCGGAATGGGAGGCACGCTGGTGGTCCCCGATCATCAACGCGGAGCACCTGGCCATGCGGGATCGGGTGGCCATGGTCGATCTGTCCGCCTTCGCCATCATCGACATCGACGGCCCCGCGGCGCTCGACCTCGTGCAGCGGATGGCCGTGAAACAGATGGACGTGCCCGTGGGACGCGTGGTGTACACGCCGCTCCTGAACCCCGCGGGAGGCGTGAAGGCCGACCTCACGATCATGCGCCTGTCCGACGACCGGTTCCGCGTGGTGACCGGGGGGTTTTCGGGGATGGCCGATCGGAAGTGGTTCGTCTCGCATCTCCC
>JBOGVH010000255.1:0-3240 GCA_050695235.1 Actinomycetota bacterium | reverse complement strand
CGAACGCTCCCTGCTTGGCCTTGCTCCGGGTGGGGCTTGCCGAGCCGGACCGGTCACCCGGCCCGCTGGTGAGCTCTTACCTCACCGTTTCACCCTTACCCCCTCGCGGGGGCGGTCTGCTCTCTGTTGCGCTTTCCGCGGGTCGCCCCGCCTGGGCATTACCCAGCACCCTGCCCTTCGGAGTCCGGACTTTCCTCGAGCTCTCGCCCGCGGCCGCCCGGCCGACTCCCCACGGATGAGTATAGGACCGGCTACCATGCGGGCCGCCCATGCGACGTCTGGCGGTGTTCGGCTTGGTCCTCCTCGCCGCGACGAGCTGTTCACCCTCCCTGGAAGGCGCCTCTCAGCCCCTCGCGCAGGAGCAGGTCGGAGCGGGACTGGGTCTGGATGTGGCCTCCGCCCGTCGCACAGCCCTGGATTTCGTGAACGCCTACGCACACGCGACGGAGGACGACGGTGCCCGGCTGTCCGCCCTGGTGGTCGGGCCGAAGCTCACCGCGTGGGTCCACTGGATGACCGTCCAGAACCAGCAGTTCGACGGAACGATCTCCGGCACCGCCGACGTGCGCTCGGTCGCGTTCGTCGACTCGTTCCTGGTGGAGAATGCCGTCGGCGGCCGGCTGAACCTGGGCGCGTCGGTGAACCTCACGTATGATCCGGCGGCGGGTGAAACGTTCGACCGGACCAGGATCATGGACGGGCCGGTGACCCTCCTTCGGACCGGCACGGCCGAGTGGCGCGTCGTGGATGCCACCCGAGACGGGCAATCCATGGACGACGGGATCCAACTCTTCAGGGACCTGTCGATGGCCAGCCACGGGGTGACCGTCTCGTTGGACTCGCTGTTCATGTTCACGCCGTCATGGCAATTCAACGTCACCGTGGTGAATCGGACGGGTGGCTTGATCCGCTTCGAGCCGGAGCGGCTGGCGCTGCTGGTTCGACGACTGGGCGCTCCCCCCCAGCGCACGCGCGGGGTGTACACGCAGGCGTTGGTCGCGCTGCCCAGCGGGTTCCGCTCTGAGGGGTTGGTCGGCTTTCCTCAGCAGGAGGAGGCGAGGGGTCGAACCCTTTCCCTGGCCTATCGCCTGGCCGGCGGGCGTCACGTGACGTTCGCGTTCCCCCTCGGAGACGTCGTCACTCAGGTTCCTCCCACAAGCTCGGGGCCCTCCCCGTCGCCGACCAGCTAGCGCCCTCCCCGGCCAGCCACTCATCGACGCCCCGGTTCGCCATGCGGTCCGCTTCCTTGTTCGCCTCTCGCGGGACGTGCTCATAGCTGATCGTGGAAAAGGCCCTCGCGGTCGTTCGGACCTCCGTGTGGAGGCGTTGGAGGGTCGGGTTCTTCACCCGGAACCGCCCGGACAGCTGCTCGATCAGCAGCTTGCTGTCCGAGCGGAGCAGCACGTCGGTGGCACCCAGCTCCCGGGCCCGCTTCAGGCCTTCGAGGACCGCGGTGTATTCGGCGACGTTGTTGGTGGCGATGCCGATGCCTCGAGCGATGCGGTCCACCACGCGTCCGCGCGGCGAGGTGATCACCACCCCGATGCCGGCCGGGCCGGGGTTGCCGCGCGCAGCCCCGTCACAGGAGACGATCAGGCGAAGACGACGATCCGCCGGCAGTACTCACACCTCTTCACGCCCTCGGTTCGCTTCAGGCGGTCGAGCTCCATCGCGGAGAGCTTCTCGTGGCATGCCTGGCACACCCCATCCACCAGCGCCGCGACGGCCACCCCTCGCTTCTGCCCCCGAAGCTCCTCGTACAGCTCGAGCAGCTCGTCGTCGAACTCGGGCACCAGCTTCTCCCTGGTGGCTCTCTTCTCGGCCAGCTCTTCCTCGATTCGCTCGAGCTCCGCGACGGCCTCTCCCCCCACCGCCTCGAGCCTGGCCCTGGACTGCTGGACAAGGGTGCTGGCCTCCCCCGCCCGGGATTCGAGGTCGTCCTTGCGAACCATCTGCTCCAGGAGCTCGTCCTCGGACCGGGAACGGCGCTGCCTGAGCGAGGCGATCTCGTGCTGGAGGGCCTCCATCTCCTTGACGTTGGCGATGCTGCCGTCGTAGAGCCGCTTCTCGTCGGCCTCGGCCTTACGGGTCATCGAGTCGATCTCCCGTTCCAGCCGCTGTTGCTCCCGGACCACCGCATCGACGCCGAGCCGGAGCTCCCCCAGGCGGCCCTCCGCGTCCTCCATAGCAGCGCGGGCATCCGCCAGCTCCTTGCCCTCCCCCAGTAGGCGCTTGCGGGCCTCCAGCCGGTCGATGGCGCTGTCGAGCTCCTGGAGTTCCAGCAACCGGTCCAAGCCACGCATGGAACGAAGCGTAGCCGAGGACCATGCGAACGAACCTGGCACCTCGGTCGGACGGGCTCAGGTCAGGGTGAGCTGCTCGGGCTGAGGGGAAGACGGCGCCACTCGACGAGCCTCGTGCGGCGTGGCCCGACCTACCCCGAAGCATCGGGCCAGGCCCTGCACCCGGTCGGCCACCTCCTCCTGGTACGCCGAGGGCGCGTACGCGCCGGCACCATACAGGTCCCGATATCGAGGCAGGAGCTCGGGATGGCGGTCCTCCAGCCAGCCCATGAACCACTCTCGGGACCCCCCCTTCCGCATGTGCAGCACGATGGGCACGATGTGGGTGGCGCCGGCGTCGGCGATGGCGCGGACCGTGTCGTGGATGGCCTCGTCGGTGTCGGACAGGAACGGGACGATCGGCGCCATCAGCACCCCACACGGGACTTCGGCATCGTTGAGCGCCCGGACCGCCTCCAGCCGACGCAGGGGCCTGGGCGTCCCCGGCTCGAGCAGCCGCCACAGCTCCGGATCGACCGATCCCACCGAGAAGTTGGTGGCGACGTCGGTGACGGCGGCGGATTGGACCAGCAGGTCTAGGTCGCGAAGGATCAGCGTCCCCTTCGTCAGGATGGAGAACGGATTGGCGAAGTCGCGGAGGGCCTCGATGATCCCCCGCATCAGCCGGTACCGGCCTTCCGCCCGTTGGTACGTGTCCACGTTGGTACCCATGGCGATGTGCTCTCCCGACCACTTCGGCTGGGCCAGCTCCTTCCGAAGGAGCTCGGGCGCGTTCACCTTGACCACGATCCTGGTGTCGAAGTCTCTGCCGTAGTCCAGATCGAGGTAGGTATGGGTCTTGCGAGCGTAGCACTAGAAGCACCCATGACTGCAGCCCCGATACGGGTTGATCGTGAAACGGAAGGGCATCCGCGACGCCTGGGGAACGTGGTTGATG
>JBOGVH010000254.1:0-1695 GCA_050695235.1 Actinomycetota bacterium | reverse complement strand
GGCCTCCCCCGCTCCGGCAGGTCCTCCGAGGCTTGCTTCATCGCCGCCCACACCTCCCGGAACACGTCTGCGGCGAACTTGGGCGGCTGGCTGTTCTCCCCGCCCAGCGTCCCCCGCACCGCGGAGGCCGTGATGTCGACGGCCTTCTCGAAGAGCGCCCAGTCCATCTCGCGCGCCATCCTCGAACCTCCTCCTGTACGAGCACGAGCTTCGGGTTACGACAGGCTACATGGCGCCGACGGCTGGGAACGGAACCTACTCGAAGGCCCGGAGGCCGGTGATGGCCTGGCCCAGGATGAGCGTGTGGATCTCGCTCGTCCCCTCGTAGGTCAGGACCGACTCCAGGTTGTTCATGTGCCGGATCACCGGGTACTCGAGCGTGATCCCGCTCGCGCCGAGGATCGAGCGCGCCTGCCGGGCGATCTCCAGGGCCTCGCGCACGTTGTTCAGCTTGCCCATCGAGACGTGCTCCGGGCGGAGTCGGCCCTCGTCCTTCATCCGCCCCAGGTGCAACGCGAGGAGCGTGCCCTTGTTGAGCTCGAGGGCCATGTTGGCCAGCTTCTGCTGCGTGAGCTGGAACCCGGCGATCGGCTTGCCCCACTGCACGCGGGCCTTCGCGTACTCGAGCGCGCTCTCGAAGCACGCCCGAGCCGCGCCCATCGAACCCCACACGATCCCGAACCGGGCCTCGGTCAAGCACGACAGCGGACCCTTCATGCCGACCACACCGGGGAGCACGGCGTCCTCGGGCAGCCTGATCTCGTCGAGGACCAACTCGGATGTGACGGAGGCCCGGAGCGAGAGCTTCCGGTGGATGTCCCTGGCGGAGAACCCCGGCGTGTCGGTCGGCACCAGGAAGCCGCGCACGCCCCCGTCGGTCCTGGCCCACACCACAGCGAGGTCGGCGATGCCGCCGTTCGTGATCCACGACTTCGTGCCGGCCAGGACCCAGTCGGCGCCGTCGCGCCTCGCGTGCGCGCGCATGCGCCCGGGGTCGCTGCCGAAGTCCGGCTCGGTCAGGCCGAAGCACCCGATGACCTCGCCCCGGGCCATCGCCGGCAGGTAGCGCTGCTTCTGCTCCTCGCTCCCGTACTTCCAGATGGGGAACATGCAAAGCGAGCCCTGCACGGATACGAACGAACGGAACCCGCTGTCCCCCGCCTCGAGCTCCAAACAGGCCAGGCCGTACGAGACCGCGTTGGCCCCGGCGCACTCGTGGCCGGTGAGGTGCATCCCGAGCAGGCCGAGCTCGGCCAGGCCCTTGGCCACGTCGCGCGGGAACTCCCCGGCCTCGAACCACTCGGCGATGCCCCGAAGGATCTGGTCCCGCACGAACTCCCGGACGGCGCCTCGGATCGCGCGTTCCTCCTCGGTGAGCAGGTGGTCGATCTCGAGGAAGTCGAGGGGGTCGATCTCGGGCCCGGCCATGGCGGTGCCTAGGGTATCGCCTTGTACCGTGGGGATCCCCATGTGCCAATCGATCCCGGCTGTCACCGTTCGTCGTTAGGGTGGGAGGCGGCGGAGGAGCCGCCCGGACCGGGAGGGGGACGGCATGCGGTACATGCTTCTGATCTACGGGGCAGAGGCCGAGTGGCAGAACGCCACGCCGGAGCAGCAGGCGGCCGAGATGCAGAAGTGGGATGACTACACGAAGTGGCTCACCGACAAGGGTTGGATGCGCGGGGGCGAGGCGCT
>JBOGVH010000253.1:0-4038 GCA_050695235.1 Actinomycetota bacterium | reverse complement strand
CCTTCAATCCGCCGAGCGCGCGGAGCAGCGCCTCCTTCGTTTCCACCTCGATGGCCGCCGCTTCCGGGGACGGGGCCGCGTCCCCGGAACGGCGGTCCTCGGCCGCGCGGAGCGCGAGGCCTTCGCGCCTCCTCGCCGAACGCAGCCTGTTCTTTGCCTCGTTCGAGACGATCCGCAGGATCCACGGCCGGAACGAATCCCGGGCGCGGAATCGCTCGAGCGCGTAGTACGCCTTCACGAACGCGTCCTGGGCGGCGTCCTCCGCGTCCGCGGCGCTTCGGGTGACGAGGAACGCGGTTCGAAACGCGAGGTCCCGGTACCGCGTCACCAGCTCCCCGTACGCCTGGACGTCGCCATCCTTGGCCAGCTCGATGAGCCCAGCTTCCTCCAGTGGACGGCCCTCCACCCAGTCGGTCACCGCTGATACACCGTCCCGGGCCGGGCGGTTCCGGACCGTGGCCTCCCCCGCAGGGCGCCGCGAGGGCGGGGTTAGCGCTTCGCGCTTCGCTCCTCGCCCCCGTCCTGGAAGACCCGGCCGGTGAGCCCGACGATGCCCGAAAGCATGTTGGAGAACTCCATGGGGATGATGAACTTGGTCGACGGCGAGGCGCCGATCTGCTTCAACGCATCGAGGTACTGCAGGCTCATCGTCTTCGCGTCGACGGCTTGGGCCGCCTCGTAGATCTTCGTCAGGGCCAGGGCGAAGCCCTCGGCCCGCAGGATCGCCGCCTGCCGGTCCCCCTCGGCGTTCAGGATGGCGGACTGCTTGTTCCCCTCGGCCACGGTGATCGCGGCCTGCTTGGCCCCCTCGGCCTCGGTGACGACGGCCCGGCGCGTCCGTTCCGCGGACATCTGCCGGGTCATCGCCTCCTGCACGGTCGGCGGCGGGATGATCTCCCTGATCTCAACGTTCGTCACCTTCACGCCCCACCGTTCGGTGACCTCGTCGAGCTTCACCCGCAGGATCTCGTTCATCTGCTCCCGCTTGGCCAGGACGTCGTCGAGGGCCATGTCGCCCACGACCGACCGCAGTGTCGTGGCTGCGATGTTCTGGGCCGCGCCGGCGAAGTTGCCGACGGCGAGAACCGACTGCTGGGCGTCGACCACCTTATAGAAGACGATGAAATCGATGGAGATCGAGGCGTTGTCCTCGGTGATCGCCGTTTGGTGGGGGATCTCCAGGTACAGCTCCCGGAGGTCCACCCACACGACCCGGTCCACGATGGGGATCAGGAGGACGAAGCCCGGCCCCTTCACACCGATGTTGCGACCGAGGCGGAACACGACCAGCCGCTGGTACTCGCGGACGATCCGGATGGCCTGCGGCAGCACGAGGATCAGGATCAACAGCACGATCCCCAGGCCGATGAGAAGCGGCATCACGGCTTTCCTCCTTCCGCCAACGGCACCGCCGTGGCCTGTTCCTTGATCGGTTCGACGTCGAGCCGAAGCCTGTTCACCCCGACCACGCGCACCCGGGTGCCCCTCGGCAAGGAGCCGGCCACCGACCGGGCCGACCATTGCTCGGACGATACGAGCACGACGCCCTCGGGATCGAGGTCGTCCTCGACCACGCCTTCGCTCCCGACGATGCCTTCGATCCCGCCGACGGCGGGCAGGTGGCGAGCGGCCATCGCCGCCTTGACCACCGTCCCGAAGAACAGGACGAGCACCCCGGCAACCGGCACGATGACCCACAGCGATACGCGGGCGTTCGGGACGGAGGGGTCGAACAGCGTGAGGCCGCCGAGGATCAGGCACGCCACGCCCCCGACGGTCGCGACCCCCAGTCCCGGGTGCTTCAACTCGAGGAGGAAGAACAGCGCCGACGCGAGCAGCAGGACCACCCCGATGATCTGCACCGGGAGGAGCCCGAAGGTAACGAACGCGGCGACCAGGAAGACGATGCCCATGATCCCCGGCACCGAGAGCCCGGGGTGGATGAGCTCGACGACGATCAACCCCAGCCCCAGGTAGAAGAAGATGAAGGCGAAGTCCGGCGACAGGAGCGCGTGCAGGATCCCTGCCCCGATCCCCATGCTCAGCGTCTGGATGGACGCCCCGGCGGTTCGGAGCGTCGCGGTCTGGCCCGCGGCCACCTCGACCGTTTGCCCGTCGATGTCGGACAGCAGCGAGGGGATGCTCGGCGCGATGAGGTCGATCACGTTCTCCTGCACGGCCTCTTCGGCCGGGATGCTGACCGCATCCACGACCGCCTGCTCGGCCCACTCCGCGTTGCGGCCGTTGCGATCGGCCAGGCTCTGGATGTAGGCGACGGCGTCGTTCGTCACCTTCTTCTGCTCGATGGCGCCGGCCACGCCGACCGGGTGCGCGGCCCCGATGTTCGTGCCCGGGGCCATCGCAGCCACCGGGCAGCCCATCATGATGAACGTTCCAGCCGATGCGGCCCGGGCCCCCTCGGGGGAGACGTAGCACACGACCGGCACGTCCGAGTTCAGGATGGCCTGGATGATCTGCCGCATCGAGGAGTCGAGCCCGCCGGGCGTGTCGATCGTGAGGAGCACGGCGTCCGCGCCCTCCGCCTCGGCTCGGGCGATGCCACCGGCGATGTAGTTGGCCGTGAAGGGATCCACGACACCCCGAAGGCCCAGCTCCACCACGACCGGACGGTCGGCTTGCGCCCGGGCCGACGTGGCCAGGGAGGCGGTCGCGGCCAGCGTTGCCGCCCCCAGGAGCACGGCCCGGGCGAAGGTGCGCATGCCAACATGCATCATCCCACTCGGGCCACGGGGCGTGGAGCTCGCCGGCCCCGGCAGGCCCGGGGTACCTCCGAGCGTCGGGGGTCCATCCGCGGGCGGGGGCCGTCCAAGGTCCGGGGCATTCGGGGCTTCGGTGCCGGGCGCAGTGGGCATAATGGAGCAACCGGAGTCCCAAGCTCCGACGGAGCGAAGGCCCGTATACCGGAAGGAGAAGGCCGGGGTGAACGGCCGCACCGATGGGCCGCTGCTCGCGCGGGAGGAACAGCAGCTCGTGGAAGGATTGCTCGCCGGGAACGAGGACGCGGTCCGGGCGCTGTACGCACGGTTCGCCCGGCCGATCTTCACGCTCGGGATCCGGCTGCTGGGGAGCTCCGAGGCTGCCGAGGAGCTCACGCAGGACGTGTTCCTCACCGCCTGGCGAAAGGCGGCCCGATTCGATGCCAGCCGGGGCAGGCTGTCCACCTGGCTGATGACCATCGCCCACAACCTGGCCGTCGACCGGCTTCGCCGGGAGACCGGGGTGACCCGTCCAACCCTCGTTCTGGTGGACGAGGTTCCCGAGGTGCCGGCGGCCGGGGACGAGGATCCGCTCCTGGAGCGCGACGCGGCCATCCGAGCCCTGCAGACCCTCTCCGACGGCGAGCGCAACCTCCTGGTGCGGACGTACTTCGGGGGCCTCACCGCCAGGGAGATCGCCCAGGCCGACGGGATCCCCCTGGGAACGGTCAAGACCCGTCTGCGGACCGCCCTGATCAAGGTTCGCCGGTCCAACCAGGACAAGGACCGGCTGTGAACTGCGTCGCCGTCCGGGATCAGCTCCCCGAGCTCGCGGTGGGCGTCCTGCCCCCGGGAGAGCGGGTCGCGCTGGAGCGGCATCTCCAGTGGTGCGCCGGGTGCCGGAAGGAGGCGGGCGAGCTGGGCCAGGCCGCGGCGACCGTCGCGTTCGCGCTCCCGCCCGCTCCGCTACCGCCCGGCCTGGAGGATCGGGTGGTCGTCGGTGTGGGGAAAGCGGCTGCCCGACCGCGGACGGGGAGGCGAACGCGGACGGCGATCGCCGCCATCATCGCGGCGGCGATCGTCGTGGCGAGCCTCGGGTGGGGGGCGGTGATGGCCGGGCGGGCTCAGCGGTTCGCCGAGCGCGCGGCGCAAGCCGAACAGGACAGGTTGCAGGCGCTCAATCAGTTTCAGAACTTCCTCGACACGTTGCCCTTCCAGGCCAGGGCCGACGAGACGCACCTCGGCCAGTTGGCTCCCACGCTCGCCATCCGACGGGGCGGGGGAACGGTCCTGCAGCTCGTCTCGCCGACCAGGCTGGACT
>JBOGVH010000252.1:0-3088 GCA_050695235.1 Actinomycetota bacterium | reverse complement strand
GCCCAGACCGGAAGGCAGGCCGGGACAGGAAGGAAGGCCCGGACCCGACGGCGGCCGGCGACGCCTGTCTCGCGAGGAGCGGCGACGGTTCCGGGAGGAGCGCCGCCAGCGCGAGGTCGAGGCGCGGGAGGAGGAGATCGCCACCGCCCCCACGGCCACAGGTCTGCTGGACGTCCTGCCCGAGGGCTACGGATTCCTTCGAACGTCCGGCTATCTGCCGGGGTCCGAGGACATCTACGTGTCACTGTCGCAGGTCCGCAGATTCATGCTCCGCAAGGGCGACGTGGTCACGGGCAAGGTCCGCCAGCCCAAGGACAGCGAGAAGTACTTCGCGCTGCTCCAGATCGAGAGCGTGAACGGAGTCGACCCCGAGACGGCCAAGCAGCGACCGGTCTTCGAGAAGCTCACCCCGCTCTTCCCTCATGAGCGCTTCCGCCTGGAGAGCTCGCCGACCGACGTGACCGCGAGGATCATCGACATGGTCGCGCCGATCGGGAAGGGCCAGCGCGGGATGGTGGTCTCGCCACCCAAGGCCGGCAAGACCACCGTGCTGAAGAACATCGCGAACGGGATCCTGACCTCCAATCCGGAGACCCACGTGATCGTGCTGCTCGTGGACGAGCGGCCCGAGGAGGTCACCGACTGGCAGCGGACCGTCGAGGCCGCCGAGGTCGTGTACTCGACCTTCGACAAGCCGCCGGACCAGCACATCCAGGTGACCGAGCTCGTCTTGGAGCGGGCCAAGCGGCTGGCCGAGATGGGCAACGACGTGGCCATCATCCTGGACTCGATCACCCGGCTGGCGCGGGCCTACAACCTGGCAGCGCCGGCATCGGGCAAGATCCTGTCGGGCGGGATCGACTCGACCGCGCTGTACCCGCCGAGGCGATTCTTCGGCGCCGCTCGCAACATCGAGGAGGGCGGATCGCTCACCATCATCGCGAGCGCGCTCGTCGAGACGGGATCCCGGATGGACGAGGGCATCTTCGAGGAGTTCAAGGGCACCGGGAACATGGAGATCCGACTGGACCGTGCCCTGGCCGAGAAGCGGATCTTCCCGGCCATCAACGTCGAAGCCTCAAGCACCCGCAAGGAGGAGCTGCTGATGCCTCAGGAGGAGCTGGCCCTGGTGTGGCGGCTCCGTCGGGTCCTCCACGCGCTGGAGCCGGGCGCTGCGCTCGAGCTCCTGGTGGACAAGATCCGGGCGACCAAGTCCAACGAGCAGTTCCTGAGGGAGATCGCCAAGGCGCCGGCATCGTAAGCTTGCCGGCCGAACCCACCGTGAGGAGACGAGGAACCGAATGAAGCAGGGAATCCACCCCGAATACGTCATGGCCACGGTGCGCTGTTCCTGCGGGAACACGTTCACCACGCGTTCCACCAGACCGGAGCTTAGGGTCGAGATCTGCTCGAACTGCCACCCCTTCTACACGGGGAAGCAGAAGCTGGTCGACACCGGAGGCCGCGTGGAGCGGTTCCAGCGCCGGTACGGGCAACGGTCCGCTCCGCAGTCCTGATCCCCACATCGAGGATGGGCAACGATCGCCCCGCTGCCCACCACTTCTATGGCGGTCAAGCCGTCATGGAGGGCGTCATGATGCGCGGCCGCGACGTGTGGGCCGTGGCCATTCGCAGGCCGGATCGATCGATCCACATCGAGTCGCACGATGTCCACTCCATCGCCCGGCGGTTCCGGATCCTCCGCCAGCCGTTCTTCCGGGGGATCATCGCCCTGGGCCAGGCCCTGGCCATCGGGGTCAAGGCCCTGTCCATCTCGGCGAACGAGTCCTCTCCCGAGGAGGTGCACCTGTCGTCGCGGCAGATGGCAATGTCCATGGCGGTGGCCGTCGTGCTGTTCGTCGGCATCTTCGTCGTGGGTCCCGCCATCGCCTTCCGGTGGGTGGGCCATCGCGTCGACTCGAGCTTCCTGGTCAATGTGCTGGAAGGACTGTTCCGGGTGGCCCTGTTCCTGGGCTACCTCGTGTTGATCGGGCGGGCCAAGGAGATCCGTCGGGTCTTCGAGTACCACGGGGCGGAGCACAAGACCATCGCCACCTACGAGCACGACGAGACGCTCGTCCCCGAGAACGTGGACCGGTACTCCACGCTTCACCCCCGCTGCGGCACGAACTTCCTGCTGATCGTCATGGTGGTCGCGATCCTGGTGTTCGCGGTCTTCGGCAACCCCGGCCTCTGGTGGCGGATCGGCTCCCGCATCCTTGCCATCCCCGTCATCGCCGGGCTCGCGTTCGAGGTGCTGCGCCTGGGCGCGCGGCACGAGCGCTCAGTGGTCATGCGGGCCGTGATGGCTCCCGGACTGTGGCTCCAGAAGATCACGACGAAGCCCCCCGACCGGGGGGAGATCGAAGTGGCCATCGCCTCGTTCAACGAGGTGTTGCGCCGTGAAGCGCAGCTCCGGGCCACGGAAGCCTGAGGGCCCTCGTCGGGACATCGGGCCAGGTCGTTGAATCGGCGGCCCATGGCCCTAGAGTCTTCTCCGCGGTCCGCCCGAATCGAAGCGATCAGGAGGCTGTCATGTCCCCGGCCGAGCTCGATCTTCCCGTCCTGCTGACGCCGGAGCACATCCGCCGCCGCGAGTTCGTGACCACGCGACGCGGCTACGACCCCGAACAGGTTCGCGACTACCTGGAGCAGCTGGCCATGCAGGTCCAGGACATGGCGGCGATGGTCCAGGAAGCTCGGCTGGAGGCCGAGTCGGCCCTGCAGGCCCGGGCGTCCTGGGTCGATCCGTACGACAAGCTGGCCCGTCGGGTGAGTGACCTGCTGCGCTCGGCCGATCAGGAGGCGGCCCGGATCCGGCGCGAAGCCGGCGAGGAGTCCGATCGGGTCCTGCGCGAGGCGCGCGCCGAGGCCGACCGGGTCCGGCTCGATGCGCAGACCCGGGCGGAGGAGGCGCGAGCCGAGGCCGAGCGGCACCTTCGAAGAGCCCGGGAGCGAGCCGACCAGACCATCGCCGGTCTGTCGACCCGCCGCGACGAGCTCGTCCAGCAGCTGTCGCAGATGCAGGAACGCGTGATCGGCGTGGCCAAGGAGCTCGAAGACACCATCGAACGCCGTGACCCAGGCG
>JBOGVH010000251.1:0-8927 GCA_050695235.1 Actinomycetota bacterium | reverse complement strand
GTCATGGCGGTACACCTACCGGCTGGGGCTTCGTGCGGCGGTCGCCCGGGCCGACGCCATCGTCACCCCGTCCCGCAACACCGCCGAGGACCTCCTGTCGCGGACGAGGGTCGACCCCGCTCGGCTCCATGTCGTCCCCCTGGCCGCGTCGATCGGCGTCGCGGGTGAGGACGCCGACCCGACCCTGGCACGGCTGAAGGTCCGCGAACCCTACGTCCTGTTCGTGGGGACCCTCGAGCCGCGCAAGAACCTGGTCCGATTGATCCGGGCGTACCGCCGGGTTGCCGCCACCGGCCTCCCGCATGCACTGGTGCTCGCCGGCCCACTCGGATGGCACCACGACGCCCTGATGCGGGAGATCGCGCTGTCGGGCCCCGGCGACATCGTGATGACCGGGGCCGTGTCCGAGAGGGACCTCGACGCCCTGTACCGCGCGGCCGCCGCGTTCGTCTACCCGTCGCTGTATGAAGGGTTCGGACTCCCGGTGATCGAGGCCATGGTCCGGGGCATCCCCACGGTCGCATCGAACACCTCCGCCGTCCCCGAGGTGGCCGGAGACGCTACGCTCGGCGTGAACCCCCGGTCGGTGCGCGAGATCGGGCAAGCCATCGAGTCGGTGCTGACGGACCTGGATCTCGCCGAGCGGCTGGCGAAACGGGGCCGGCGCCAGGCCGAGCGGTTCTCCTGGGACGAGACGGCTCGCCTCACACTCCAGGTGTACGACCGAGTGCTCGAGAAGAAGTGACCGCCCCGCAGACGAGGGAAACTCGCCGTCTCAGGACGTGTAATCGTAGAAGCCCGCGCCGCTCTTGCGCCCGAGCCGCCCCGCCGTCACCATCCGTCTCAGAAGCGGTGGCGGCGCGTACAACGGTTCCTTGAACTCCTCGAACAGCACGTTGGCCACGAACAGCGCCGTGTCCAGCCCGATGAGGTCCAGGAGCTGGAGCGGCCCCATGGGATGGGCCAGGCCCAAGCTCACTGCCCTGTCGATGTCCTCGCGCGTGGCGAACCCCTCGTCGAGCATGCGGACGGCCCCGTTGAGGTACGGGATGAGCAGCATGTTCACGATGAACCCCGCGCGGTCCTTCGACAGCACCGTGGTCTTGCCGAGCACCGCCCCGAACCCCCGGGAGAACTCGACCGTCTCGTCCGAGGTCGTGATGGCCCTCACCACCTCGATCAGCCCCATCACCGGCACCGGGTTGAAGAAATGCATCCCCACCACCTGCGCTGGTCGCCCGGTGACCGCCGCCAGCTCGACGATGGGGATCGAGCTCGTGTTGCTGGCCAGGACCACCTCGGGCCGCGTGACCTCGTCGAGCCGGCGGAACACCTCGCGCTTGGTTTCGTGGTGCTCGGTCGCCGCCTCGATGACGAGATCGCGATCGGCCAGATCGTCGATGGTAGTGGTGCCGGCGATCCGGGTCAGCTCCTCCACCCCCTGCCGCTCGTCGAGTTTGCCGCGCTCGACCGCTCGAAGGATGCTGCCATCGATCCGGCTCCGACCACGTTCGACGAGGTCGGGGGTTGCCTCGACGTAGCGCACGTCGAGTCCGGCCCTTGCACAGACCTCGACGATGCCCGCGCCCATGACGCCGCATCCCACCACACCGACCTTCCGCACGCCCTCAGCCTTCATCCGCACCCCCAAAAGCCAACACTAGCTCGGGAGGAACTCGCCCAACGGAGGCGAAGAGATACATCAGCATGGCTCCGTTGGGATCGAGAGCGCCCGCAGCGCCACGCGGGTGGCCACTATCAGCCGATCGAGGTCGCCGGCAAGGGAGGTGGGAAACGGAGGCCCAGTCAAGTGCTCCTGGACGACGGCCATGGCCCGAAGGAGCCGGTCCGCCGCCGACCGGTCGATCTCCTGGATTGCGGCGGCGATCGTGTGCAAGCGGTCGTGGGACAGAGAGTAAAAGGCATCGCGGGCGGCCGAGGGGTCAGTCGGGAGGCGGTCCAACGCTACGCACAGTCCGGTGACCGCCTCCCGGAGGGAGCTCGTGGCGACCTCCTCTCCGTCGACCTCGATCGTCCGGGTCCCCACAACAGTTGACGGGCCAGACGAACAGGATGAGAGCAACTGAGCACCGATAACGGTCGCCGCAAAGACGAGGGCCGCCCGGGTGCGGACCAATCCTCCGATCACGAGGCACCCGCCCAAGGCGAGACCTGAGAAAAGGTGAATCGGATGGGGGCGCCGACGACTATGGCGCGCGCCGACCGGATCAGCACACCGCCGACAGGAGCGGGTACGGGTTCAGGGCACCCCCGATCACCCTGTACCCGTACGGACTGCTCGGCCAGTTCGATGGGATCACCCTGGGGTGCCACTCGAAGTGGTCGTGCGGCACGCCGCCGAGGGCGTCGCCCGAGTCCCCGACGTACCCGATGACGTCGCCCGCCGCGACCGGCCCGTTCGAGTTCGACGAGTAGGACGACAGGTGCGCGTTGTACACGTAGCCGAGGGCCCCGTACACGTACACGGCGCTCCCCCCGAGCGTGTTATAGGAGGATCGGGCGGTGCCGGCGAACGGCGCGAGGATGGCCGTTCCCGTGGGCGCCACGATGTCGTTGCCGGCATGCGGGTGATAGCCGCCCGCGTACCGGGGCGCGCCGAACCCGTCGTAGACGGCTCGCGGCTGGTCCACCGGGCACACCTTGAACACCCCGTTGCTGACGCCCGACAGCGAGGCCAGGAAGTCCCGGTACGCCCTGCCGAGCCGCTCCACGAGCTGCTCGGCCTCGTTCCTCTTGTCCTGGATGTCGTCGTAGATCTTCTTCTGTTGGGAGAACTGCGCCTGGAGCTTCGCCCGCTCATCCTGGAGCGCTCGAAGGATGTCGGCCTGCCGGGCCTGGAGCCGCTGCTGGTTCCGGGCCCGCGCCGACAATTGGTTCTTCAGGTTCTGAACCTGGTCGGCGAGGTCGGAATCGGACTGGGCAAGCGCGTTCACGAACTCGAGCCGGTCGGACAGGTCGGCCAGCGAGGTGGCGCCGAGGAGGAACTCGACTGGGGTTCCCGGCCCCTGCATGTAGGCCTCGCGGACGCGCTCGTTCAGTCGACCCAGGACCGCCTGGAAGCGCTGCTTCGCGGCGTCGAGCTCCACCTTGGTCTGCTGGAGCTGCGTCGTCACCTGTTCGTAGATGGCCTGGTGCTCGTCGATCCGCATGGCGATGGCCGCCGCCTCGGCGGAGAGCCTGTCCAGGACGGCCTGCTGGGCGCCGATCTGGCGCTTCAGCTCTGCCAGACGAGCCTTGGCCTCATCCAAGTTCTGCTTCAGCCCGGCCCCGGCGGTTGGAGCCAGGGCCATCAGCAACAGTAAGGACACGGCAGCAACGCCGACCCAGCGGCGGCGGTAAGAGGCAGAGCGTCCCCGGTTAGCCCTCATGGAAGTGACCCTTCGTACCGAACGCGGTGCGGAGATGTCAAGCGAGCGCCCCACAGGGTGCCTCGGATCGAGACCGGATTCAAACATCTTGGGGCCGGGGCCCTGGGGGTCTCGAGCGGGAGGGCTACAGCTCCGTGCCCGGAAGGCCCAGGTCTCGGGCGATCAGCAAGCGCTGGATCTCGCTGGTCCCCTCCCCGATCTCGAGGATCTTGGCGTCGCGATAGAACCGGGCCACCGGGAACTCCTCGATGAAGCCGTACCCCCCATGCACCTGCACGGCCTCGCGAGCACACGTGACCGCAATCTCGCTGGCGTACAGCTTGGCGATCGACGCTTCGACCTTGTACGGGCGGCCGTGGTCCTTCAACCACGCAGCGCGAAGGTACCCAAGCCGCGCGGTCTCCACCGCCACCCGCATGTCGGCCATCTTGAACTGGAGCGCCTCGAAGGACCCGATGGGCCGGCCGAACGCCTCCCGTTCACCGGCGTACCTCACGCTCTCCTCCAGGCATCCTCGGGCCAGGCCCACCGCCAGCGCGGCGAAGGCGATGCGGCCGTCATCGATGACCTCCAGGAACTGGGCGTACCCCCGCCCTTCCTCGCCGAGCAGGTTGGTCTGGGGGACACGACAGCCGTCGAACGACAGCTCGTGGGTGTCGCTGGCCCGCCATCCGACCTTGCGGTAGGAGCGCCCTACCGAGAACCCCGGCGTGTCGGTAGGCACGATGATGTTCGAGATCTCCCCGACCCCACCGGTCATCGCCGCCACGACGCAGACCTTCGAGAGCGGCGTCCCCGAGTTGGTGATGAACGCCTTCGACCCATCGATCACCCACGCGCCTCCTTCGACCCTGGCGGTGGTCCGGATGGACTGCGCGTCCGAGCCGCCACCCGCCTCCGTCAGACCGAAGGACCCCAGGATCTGGCCGCGGGCCATCGGGATGAGCCACCGTTCCTTCTGCTCCTCGGTGCCGAACCGGTAGATGGGGTTGGCACCCAGGCCAACGGCGGCTTCGAGCGTGATGGCCACCGAGGAGTCTGCCCGGGCGATCTCCTCCAGGCACAGGCAGAACGTCAGGAAGTCACCGTCCAGGCCGCCGTACCGATCGGGGAACGGCAGGCCGAACAGCCCGAGCTCTCCCATCTGGCGCACGATCTCCAGGGGGAAGCGCTCCTCGCGGTCCAGCTCCTCCGCGGACGGAGCGACGATCTCCTCCGCGAATAGCCGGACGGCCTTTTGGAAGTCCTGTTGTTCCTCGGTCAGGTCGAAGTCCACCCGCTCACCCGCTCACCAAGTCGGGCGCCATGAGAGCAGCCTCCCAGTGCGTCTCCTCCAGGAGGCTCCTGGCTCGCTCGATCTCCTCCGTGCCTCCCACGGCATCGGGGCCGAACACCCGCCCGATCCACCAGATCCGGGCCGCGACTTCCTTCGCGGACCCTTGCACCCGCTCGAGTCGCAGGAGCTCCAGCGCCTTCTCCAGTGCGCCGTCCCGGTCCCCCTCCGCCAGCAGGATCTCCACCTCGGCCTCCAGCAGCCAATCGACCGACCCCAGGCCGCCCGAGCCGACGATGGCGGAGGTCTCCTCCAGCACCTCCCTTGCCGCCTGGAGCTCCCCCGTGCGCACCAGCGCGATCGCCAGCTGGCTCGCCGTCCAGGTCACGATCCCCCGCTCCTTCAGCTCGCGGCACAGGCGGTAGCCCTCCCGAAGGTCCTTCACGGCCTGGTCGATGCGACCGGCCAAACGGTGGAGGGTCCCCCGGGAGGTAAGCGCGCTCGCCAGCTCCCACCGCGCCCCCAGCTCGCGGAAGGCATCGACGGCAGCGTTCAGGTGCGGCTCGGCCTCGCTCAGGCGGCCGGTGCGACGAAGGGCGTTGCCGACGCTCTCCCGGGCGACCGCCACGGAGAACCGGTCGCCCGACGCCTCCGCGACGGCCAGGGACTCGCTCGAGAGGGCGAGCGCCTCCTCCTGGTCGCCCTCGTTCTCGACGAGGGTCGCGACCATGCCGAGCGCCCTGGACTCGGCCCACGGGTCCCCATCGGGGTCGGCCCGGGCCACGGCCAGGGCCTCCTCGAACATCTCGCGGGCCTTGCCCATGTCGTTCCTCCAGTAGGGGGCCCAGCCGGCGACCAAGAGTGTCCGAGCGAGCGTCCAAGGGTCCCCGAGCTCGCGGGCGGCCGCCAAGGCCTGCTGGAGCAACTCCTCGGCCCGTTCCAGATCGCCCCTGATCGAGAGCTCGATGTCGCCGAGGAACCGCGACGCGTCCGCCCGGATCTGTGGGTCGGTGCCGCCGATCTCCAGAGCCCTGGTGAGTGGGGGGACCGCCGCCTCGAACTCGCCCAGCCAGTACCGGGCCTCACCCAGGCCGGCCAGGATCCGGGCCTCTGACACGCCCCATTCGCGTTCCGGGCCCGCCAGGGACAGCGCCCGCTCGTACAGGTCCGCCGCCGCCCGGGCCTGCGAGGTCTCGAGGGCTTGATCCCCCGCCCGGACCAGCGCCTCCACCGCCCGCTCGGCCATGCTGCGGTCCGCCGGATTCAGGTCGAGGGAAGCGCGGGCTGCCTGCTCCAGGTGGAAGGCGATCGACCGCGGGTACCGGGACGACATGTTCGGGTCCTCGGAGAGCTTCGTTGCAACCTGCAGGTGGAGCCGGAGCCGCTCCCGCTTCGGCAGGCTGTCGTAGGCCACGTCGCGGAGCAGGCCGTGGCGGAACCGCCAGTATCCTTCGCGGTCCTCGTCCCGAACCAGGAACTCCTCATCCTCGAGCAGCTCGAGAACCTTATCGTCGGGCTCTGCCACGATCGCGAGCGACGCTCGGTCGAAGGTGCCGGGCGCGAATACGGAGGCCTTGCGGATCAGGTCGCGAGCCTCCTCGGGCAGGTGGTCGATCCGAGCGGCGATGATCGCCTGGACCGTCGGCGGCAGAAGATCCCGCGGAAGGGGCTCGGTGTCCGAGGCCACCTCGGCATCGGCGTGCATGAGCATCCCGGTGGTCTCCACGATGAAGAAGGGGTTCCCCCCCGCATGCCGAGCGATCCGTGCGGCCGAGGCCTCGTCGAGCCCCTCGCTCGCTTCTCTCGCCAGCTCGATGGCGTCCGAGAGCGACATGGCCTCGATATGGAGGTTCATCGAATCGCCGAGGCCTCCGCCCCAGTCCGGACGCTTGTCGAGCAGGTCGTACCGGGCCACGCACAATACGAACAGGGGGATGGTTCGTGCCCCCCGCACGAGCTGCTCCACGAGGTCGAGGAGCGGTGGCTGCGCCAGATGGGCGTCCTCGACGACCATGACGACCGGACCGCGAGCCGCCAGGCCCTGGAGGAGCGCGAGCAGCCCCGAGCGGATCTCGGCCACCCGGTACCGGCGTCGATCCCGGGACTCCTCGCCCAGCCCGAGCGCGAGCCGGAGCAGGTCGACGATCTCCTTCGTCCGCTCCGTGGGGCAACAGTCACGCACGAGCTCCTCGAGGCTCTCTTCCAACTGTTCGGGCGGCGCGTCCGGGGGTTCCCCGATCTCCTGCAGCAGGATCTGGGCGACCGGGCCGAACGTGACGTCCTCCTCGACTGGGCTGGCCCGCCCGGTAAGGACCCTGGTCGTGTCGGGAAGTCCCGCCAGGAACTCCTCGACCACACGGCTCTTGCCGATCCCCGGCTCACCGAGCAGCGTGACCATGTGCCCTCGGCGAGCCTCCTGCGCGCGCTCGAACGTCTCGACGAGCAGGCGAAGCTCCCGCCGACGGTCCACGAAGGGGATCGTCCGGCGGGACGAGCGCGGCGCGAGGGCCAGGACCGGCCAGCCCGGAAGGGTCTCCTCGAACCCTTTCGCTCGCACCTCCAGCCGCTCGCCGTACTGGACGTGGTCCTTCGTGAGGAGCCACGTCGTCTCCCCGGCCAGCACGGTGCCCGGCTCGGCGGCCTGCTGGAGCCGAGCCGCGGCGTTCACCACCGCCCCGTACAACAAGCCGGCCTCCGCCCCCTCGGTGCTGATGGCCACCCGTCCGGTGTTCACCCCGACCCGGCATTGAAGGGAGGCGGGCAACAGGAGGTTCTCGCCGAGCTCGGGCACCCGTTTCACGATGGCCAGGGCCGCCCGGATCGCCCGGATCGCGTCGTCGTCATGGGCATGCGGGATGCC
The DNA here is from genome assembly GCA_050695235.1 of Actinomycetota bacterium. Classification (GTDB taxonomy): domain Bacteria; phylum Actinomycetota; class UBA4738; order UBA4738; family HRBIN12; genus AC-69. The sequence goes on along the minus strand of JBOGVH010000251.1, from coordinate 1,405 downwards.
GAACACACCGACCACGGCGTCGCCGGCGAAGTTGTATGCCCGACCCCGGAGCGACTCCAGCCCCTCGGTGACCGCCTGGTAGAAGGACGTGATGACCTCGCGGTAGCGCTCCGCGTCGATCTGCGCCGAGAGCCGGGTCGAGCCCACCAGGTCGGCGAAGACCACGGTGACGATCTTGCGCTCCTCCAGGAGCGGGGACCCCACCGGGAACCCGCAGTTCGGACAGAACTTCGCCTCGTCGGGCAGCGGTTCACCGCAGCGTATGCAGGTTGGCCGGTTCATCCGGCCAAAGCATACGAGGGGCTGGTGACCGCTCTCCGGCCTTAACCGCTCTCCGCATCGGCCACGGCGAACCCCAGGATGTCCAGGATCGAGCCGGTGCGGTCGGCGGGAGGCCGAAGGACGACCTCCACCCGCTCCCCGATCTCGAGTGGCTCCTCGCCGGGGTCGAGGACGTGATGGAGCAGCACCGCGTCGGCCCCGTCGAGGCGAACGAGCCCCAACGTGACCGGCCGGTCGAGTGGATCGCCCTCCACGCCGACGAACCCGATCGTGAACGAGACCAGCGTACCGCCCGGGCCGAGCTCGACATCGGCGGCGAGCTCGGCGAAGCACCGCTCGCAGAACAGCCTGGCCGGAACGTACGTGTAGGCGCACCGCTCGCAGCGAGACCCGAGGACTGCGCCGCGGTCTCGGAGCGCCGTGAGGAACGCCTCACCGGCCACGCCGGGCGTGTATCGATGCGCGACGGGGAAGTCGCCCGGCCACCGCCGGACCTGGTCCGGGCGAGCCACCTTCTCCCGCATCAGGCATGTCTCCTGGGCCGGAAGTAGTCGATGTCGAGGATCGAGCCGCTCCGCTCGCCGACCGGCTTCCACACGGCCTCGACGTCCATCCCGATACGCACCTCTTCGGGGCTTACCTCGCCGATCATGTGCAGGAGTCCGCCGTCGGAGCCGTCGATGGACACCACGGCGGGGATCTCGGGCGACTCGAGCGGCTGCATGTCCCAGGACACGTGGCAGATGGAATACGTCTGTACCGCCCCCGTGTGCTCGACCTCGATCCAGCGATCGGTCTCCCGGAAGCATCGCTCGCAGAACATGCGAGGCGGAACCAGGACCCGCTCACAGCTCCGACACTCGCGTCCCAGGATCTTCCCGGCACGAAGCCCGTCCAGGAATCGCCCCACGGCGACACCGGCATCCCACGAGTACCGTGCGCCGAGCCGGTGGTCGACGGCTCCCACGGCGGTGCGGAACCCGGCGTCGGAGAGCGGGTGGCCCCCGGTCGTGTACGGGGGCGTCTGCACGACCGGCAGCCCTCCGGTCGCCTTCGACGATCCACCGTCGGTGCCCATCACGACGACGGTCCCGACCTGCATGAGGTCGCCCCACGCCTGCGC
>JBOGVH010000250.1:0-1533 GCA_050695235.1 Actinomycetota bacterium | reverse complement strand
CGAGCCTGGAGGAGTACGCGGCGCCCTAATGGATCAGTGCTCGCAAGGCACGACATCCCACCAGCCGTCGGCTCCTCGCCGCCGGCGGGGGCACGATCTAGACGTAGGACTCGTGGCCCTGGGCTTTCGGGTGCTCACCCTCCGGTGGCTCGGAGAGCAGTCTCACCTGTCGGCTGCTCTAGAGCCATTAGGGTATGTGACGATGGTCAATCTCGATCCCTCGGCCCTCCGGGCACGGTTCCCCGCGCTGACCAGAACGGTCGACGGACGACCTTGCGTCTTCGCCGACGCGCCAGGTGGCACCCAGGTCCCGGAGTCGGTCATCGAGGCCATGGGCGCCTACCTGCGCACGAGCAACGCGAACACGCACGGTGCCTTCGTCACCAGCACCGAGACGGACCACCTGATCGAGGAGGCGCATCGCGTGGGCGCCGACCTCCTCGGCTGCGGCCCCGATGAGGTCGTGTTCGGTCCGAACGCCACCACGTTGCTGTTCGCGCTCTCGCGCTCCGTCGCGCGAACCCTCGGACCAGGCGACGAGATCGTCGTCACCCGGCTCGACCACGACGCGAACATCCGGCCATGGCTCATGGTGGCCGAGGACTCGGGCGCCACGGTTCGATGGGTCGACGTCCGCGACGACGACGTGACGATCGACCTCGCCTCGTTCGAGGATGCCCTGACCGACCGGACGAAGGTCGTGGCGTTCACGCTGGCGTCGAACGCGGTGGGCACCGTGACCCCCGCGGCGGAGCTGGCGCGCGCGGCGCACGATGTCGGCGCCCTCGTCGTGTGCGACGGCGTCCACGTGGCGCAGCATCGGCTCATCGACGTGCAGGCGATCGAGGCCGACGTGGTGGTGTGCTCCCCGTACAAGATCTTCGGTCCGCACCTCGGCATCCTGTTCGGGCGCCGGGAGCTGCTGGGATCGTGGCGCCCGTACAAGGTCCGGCCGGCGAACGAGGATGTCCCCCACCGATGGGAGACCGGGACCCAGAACCACGAGGGGCTCGCGGGGTTCGTGGCCGCCGTCGACTACCTGGCCGACGCGGGAAGGGCGTACGGGAATCCCTCCGGCGCGAGACGCCGGGACGCGATCGCCGCCGCCTTCGAGGCCATCGGGGCCCACGAGGCCATCCTGTCGCGCCGGTTCCTCGACGGCATCGACATCATCGGCGATCTCCGCCTGTTCGGCATCGCCGACACCGACCGGGTGGAGGAGCGGACCCCGACGTTCGCCGTCCGCCTGGGCGACCAGCACCCGTTGGAGACGGCCAAGCTCCTCGGGGAGCGCGGGATCTTCGTGTGGGACGGTCACTACTACGCCCTCGAGCTGATGGAGCGCCTGGGCCTGGAGGAGACCGGCGGAGCGGTCCGGGTAGGGTTCTGCCACTACAACACGGGCCAGGAGGTCGACCGGGTCCTCGCGGAGCTGGCGTCGCTGACGTGAGCCGCAGGAGCCCTCCGACCGATTTCTGCAGGTCGGAGCCCGGGTAGAATTGGCCGGGCTCCCGCAGCCCCGGACCTGAGAGG
>JBOGVH010000249.1:0-6379 GCA_050695235.1 Actinomycetota bacterium | reverse complement strand
GGCGATGACCTTGGGCACGTGGAAGTACTCGCGGGCCACCCGGGCGGAGACGATATTGGAGTTGTCCCCGTTGGTCACCGAGATGAAGGCGTCGGCCTCCTTGACCCCGGCCTCCTCCAGCAGCTCCCGGTCGAACCCGAAGCCGACCATGGTTCGGGCCTCGAAGCCGGGGGGCAGCCGGTCGAAGGCCGTGGGGCGCTTGTCCACGATCGTGACGTCGTGGCCGGCCTTGCCCAGCTGGATCGTGAGCTCCGACCCCACCCGCCCACACCCCACGATGATCACCCGCACGGGTCGTTAGGTTAGCCGACCCACGGCGCCCTGGGAGCGCTGTTTGCCGAAGTAGTACGGCACGACCGCCAGGTCCACGTGCTCGTAGCGGCCGAGGGCTCGCGCGATCTTGCGGCTGGTCCGGTCGTGCAGGAGCCGGTGACTGAGCCGGGCGTCGTCACGACGGGGCATGACCACGGTCACCTCGCTGTGCCTCCCCATCAGCTCCACCACGTACCGCTCCAGGGAACGGGCGACGTTTCGGTCCCAGCACTCGATCACATCGAGCTCGACCGGGACGCCGAGCTCCATCCACCGCCGCATCAGCAGCTCCTGGTTCTCCCGGTCCACAGCGGCATGGACCGCTCGGACCTCGGTGGGGGCGAGGCTGAGCGCGTAGCGAACCGCACGGAGGCTGGCCCGGTCCAGCTTGTCCACCAGGACGACCGCCCGGTGGCTGGGTCGAGGGAGCACCCTGAGCCCGCGGCGGCCTCCGATCGTCTCGGTGATCGGATGGCCAGGTCCCAGGTGGTCCCGCACGACCGTGATGCGCGCACGTTCCAGGGGGAGCAAGGCCTTCGCGAGGTGCGCTCCCCTGCGCGAGCTGCGGAGCCGTTCGACGAACCCCATGGAAGCTGGTCCCGGGATGATCACGTTCACGTCGGCGTCACCGGGGAGCGACTCCACGTACCCGGCGAGGGACGTCGCGAGGTCTCCGTTGAGCCGCTCGACCTTCAAGGGCACGTCGATGCCGAGCTCGTCCCATCCAGCCTGGATGGCCTTCGCCGATCGTGGGTCGCGGGCGAAGTAGACGGCGAGCCTCTTCTCCGCCCTGATGGTCTTGACGTACTGCAGGGCGTGGACCGTCTCACGGCCGAGGTCCTCGACCATGAGGACGGCGATCGGGCGATGAACGATCGAGGCATCGAAGACGGGAAGCTCCTCGTCGAGCTCCTGGTGCTCCTGCTCGTACTGGCGGTTCAACCGGACGAGCAACCACACCATGACCGGCAAGAACACCATCACCGCCCAGGCGCCGTGCTCGAACTTCGTTACCGCGATGATCACCGTCACCACGGCCGTCGTGAACGCCCCGAAAGCGTTGATGGCGAGGCCGTGGCGCCAACCGGACTCCTTGATGCGGAGGTGTCTCCGAGCCATCCCGGCCTGCGAAAGGGTGAACGACGTGAAGACGCCGATCGCATAGAGGGGGATCAGCCGGTGGACATCCGCCTGGAAGAGCACGACGAGCAACGTGGAAGCCAGAGCCAAGCCGACGATGCCGTTGGAGAAGACCAGCCGGTGCCCTCGCTTGGTGAGTTGCCGGGGCATGAAGTTGTCGGTGGCGTGGAAGTTGGCCAGCCGTGGGAAATCAGCGAAGGACGTGTTGGCCGCAAGGATGAGGATCAGCGTGGTGGCGATCTGGATCATGACGAACAGCGCGGTGCCGACCACGCCGCCCCCGAACACGGCCCGAGCGACTTGGGAATTGAGGGTCCTGGTCTCGGTGGGGACCACCCGGAGCTGCACGGCCAGGTAGGAGAGGCCGAGGAACATGATCCCGAGGAGTGTCCCCATCCACATCAGGGTGGTCCTGGCGTTCTTCCACTCCGGCGGCTTGAAGGCGGGTATCCCGTTGGACACAGCCTCCACGCCGGTGACTGCGGCGCCTCCCGACGCGAACGCGTGCAGGATGAGGAAGATGCCGACGGCTCCCGACGTCCGGAGCGCGTCGTCCGGCACGGCGAGAGGGTGCAGGTCGCCGCCGAGCGCCCGGTACATGCCGATCCCCAGGAGGACGAACATCATCAGGATGAAGAAGTAGGTGGGGACGGCGAACATCCGACCAGACTCCCGCACTCCCCGCAGGTTGCCCCAGGCGATGAACCAGATGCAGAACACGGACAACCAGACGCGGTACGGATACAGGCTCCCGGCGGCCGAGGTGATGGCGGCGATGCCGGCAGCCACGGAGACCGACACAGTGAGGACGTAGTCGGTGAGCAAGGCGACCCCCGCAACCTGGGCGGGCAGGAGGCCGAAGTTGTCTCGGGTCACGATGTAGGCGCCGCCGGCGCTCGGGTAGGCCTTGATGGTCTGCCGGTAGGAGAACAGGAGGATCGCGAGCACCGCGAGGATCGCGAAGGTGATGGGCATGACGAGCGCGAACGCCGCGCCGCCGACGGCCGGGACCGCGACCTTCAGGATTTCCTCGGTCGCGTATGCCGAGGAGGAGAGGTTGTCCGATGCGAACACGGCCAGCGCAGTTGGCTTGCCCAGTCGCTCGTGCTTCAGGCGGGCAGTGGGCAGCGCCGGTCCGAGAACGGCCCGCTTCAGCGCGTAGCCGGGACCCTGCGGGAGTGGGGACGGCCGCGCCGGTGCCGCCGGACGTACCGCCTCGGTCGTGGCCTGACTGGTCGCCATCCCCACACCTCCTGCCCGTGAGCTTCGTCCGGGGCGCGTAAGCGACCCGTGAAGGTGGGGTCCGGAGGCATAGAGATCGTGTAAAAGTCCTACCGTTGAGCCATGGATCGCGTCCTCCTACGGCTCCGAGCCAGACGCATCCGGGCAATGTTGGTGACTATGGCGGGCCCGGTCGGCGCTACCTTTCTAGGGCTCTCGTTCCATGGCGGTGACGCCAGCGCGGCGTCCCTGTACATGCTGGCCGTGGTGGCCGCCGCAGCCATCGGCGGGCTGTGGAGCGGCCTGGCAGCCTCGGTCCTGTCGTTCCTGGGCCTGAACTTCTTCTTCACGCCGCCACACCACACGTTCCGGGTGAGCAAGGCCGAGGACCTCGTCGCGCTGATCGTGTTCCTGATCGTGGCCGCCATCGTCGGGGCACTGGTGGCCAGGGCGCTTGACGAACGGGACCGGGCCGCGCGCCGCGAGCGCGAGGCGAAGCTCCTCAATTACTTCGCGTCGAAGCTTCTCTCCGGGGACCCTTTGGGACGTGTGCTGGACGACTTCGCGAACGCGCTGCTCGAGCCGTTCGCGCTGTCCCGGTGCGAGATCCACGTTCGCGCCGAGGACCTCCTGATGGACGCGAGGGCGGCGCGGCCAGACGGGGAAGGTCCTTCGCTCGACGTGCCGCTGATGGCCGGGGACGCCTCGATCGGACGGCTTACGGCCGTCCGGCTGGCGGGCCGCGAGCCTCTGGTCGGAGGCGACGAAGCCCTCCTCCAAGCGTGCGCGAAGCAGGTGGCGGTGGCGGTCGAGCGCACCGTCCTGGACCGGCGGGTCGAGGGAGCCCGCCTCGCCGCGGAGACCAACCAGCTTCGCGCAGCTCTGTTCTCCTCTGTGACCCACGACCTCCGGACTCCGCTCGCCTCCATCAAGGCCGGCGTCACCAGCCTCCTCGACACCGACGTGACGCTCCAGCCGGATCAACAACGGGAATTGCTACGCACGGTGCTGGAGGAAACGGACCGGCTCAACCGCCTGGTCGGCAACATCATCGACCTGGCGCGCGTGCGCGCCGGCGCGCTGGTCCCGGCGAAGCAGCCCACCGCGCTCGACGAGGTGATCGAGTCGGTGCTGCACCGGATGCAGCCGGCGCTGTCGCGGGTGCGCGTGCGGACCGTAGTCCGACCGGATCTCCCTGAGGTCCCCATCGATCCGGTCCAGATCGACCAGGTCCTGTCCAACCTGCTCGAGAATGCGGCCCGGTTCACGCCCGCCGGTGGGGAGATCCTGCTCTCGGCCGCGTCGTGGCAGCGTTCGGTGCGGGTCCGGGTGGCCGACCAGGGCCCTGGGATCCCGGCCGAGGAGCGGGAGCGGGTCTTCGAACCTTTCTTCCGTCGCGACGCAGGAGAAGTTCGGACCGGAAGCGGCCTGGGCCTGGCCATCGCCCGGGCCGTCGTGCTGGCCCACGGGGGGAGGATCTGGATCGAGGGGTCACCCTCCGGCGGCGCCGCGGTGGTCTTCGAGCTGCCGGTGAGCGATGCCCGGCCCGTGAGGCAGGAGCCGTCGGGATGACCACCATCCTCGTCGTCGACGACGAGCCCCAGATCCGCCGGGCCCTGCGAACGAGCCTGGAGGCGCACGGCTACACGGTGCAGACGGCGGGGACGGGTGAGGAGGCGGTGGTGGCCGCGGCGGAAGCGTCCCCCGACCTGATGTTCCTGGACCTGGGGCTCCCCGACGTGGACGGGACCGAGGTGATCCAGCGGGTTCGGTCCTTCTCCGAGGTGCCGGTCATCATCCTGTCCGTCCGGGACCGGCAGTCCGACAAGGTGGCGGCCCTCGACGCCGGCGCCGACGACTACGTGACCAAGCCGTTCGGGATGGAGGAGGTGCTGGCCAGGCTCCGGGCACAGCTCCGGCGGGCGCAGCCGGAAGACGCGGGGCCGGTCGTGCTCCGGTACGGGGAGCTCGAGGTCGACCTGGCTCGGCGGCTGGTAACCGTCGGCGGCGAGCCGGTGCACCTCACCAAGACCGAATACGCATTGCTCGAGGCGTTCGTGTCGAATCCCGGCAAGCTGCTCACACATCAGTGGCTGCTGCGCGAGGTGTGGGGGAGGGGCTACGGCGAGGAGAGCCACTACCTCCGGGTCTATGTGCGAGCGTTGCGGCGGAAGCTGGGGGACGACGCGGCGGCGCCGGCGCTGATCCTCACTGAGCCGGGCGTGGGCTACCGCTGGATCGCCGAGCGGTCCAACTAGAATCGCTCGTCATGGCCACAGGGACCCGGGAGCGGGGAACCTCCGGCGGCTTGCTGAAGCGTGTCCTGGTGGGCAGGGCCATGCCCAGCCACCGGCTCGAGCACACGCTCCTACCCAAGATCCTGGCGCTCCCGGTGTTCTCCTCGGATCCCCTTTCGTCGAACGCCTACGCCACGGAGGAGGCCCTGGCGGTCTTGCTCGCGGCTAGCGCCACAGCGGCCCACCTCGTGATGCCGATCACCGTCGCCATCGTCGTCGTGCTCGTCATCGTGGTCACCTCGTACCGACAGACGGTCCGGGCGTACCCGTCGGGCGGCGGGGCGTACATCGTGAGCAAGGAGAACCTCGGCACGCTTCCCGGCCTCATCGCCGCCGCCGCTCTGCTCATCGACTACGTCCTCACGGTATCGGTGTCCGTGGTGGCGGGCGTGGTCGCCATTACCTCCGCGGCTCCGGGCCTCGTCGAGCACAAAGTGGCCCTCTCGCTCGTATTCGTGCTGTTCATCACGCTGGCGAACTTGCGCGGCGTCCGGGAGGCCGGGACCCTGTTCGCCGTCCCCACGTACTCGTTCGTGCTGGCTGTCTTCGTGATGCTCGGATTCGGGTTCGCCCAGTGCCTGCTTTCTGGATGCCCTCAGGCCGAGCCCGTCACCCCGATACCCGGCCTGGCCCAGACGGCCGGGTCGGTGGGCTTGTTCGTGATCCTCCGCGCATTCGCATCGGGATCGACCGCGCTCACGGGGGTGGAGGCTATCTCCAACGGCGTCCCCGCGTTCCGCCGCCCACAGGCCAGAAATGCCGCGAACACACTGGCCACGATGGGGGTCATGACCATCACGATGTTCCTCGGCATCTCTTTTCTCGCCACGCGCGCCGGCGTCACCGTCAGCGAGGAACGGTCGGTTGTCGCGCAGATCGCGCACGCCGTGTTCACCGGCGGCTTCGGCTTCTACGTGGTGCAGTTCTTCACGGCCGCGATCCTGATCCTGGCGGCGAACACGTCCTACCAGGACTTCCCTCGCCTGTCGGCCATCCTGGCCCGTGATCGGTTCATGCCACGGCAGTTCATCAACAGGGGAGACCGGCTGGTGTTCTCCAACGGCGTCATCGTTCTCGCCATCCTGGCGAGCATCCTGATCTACGTGTTCGATGCGAACCTCACGCGCCTCATCCAGCTGTACGTGGTGGGCGTGTTCACGTCGTTCACGCTCTCTCAGTCGGGCATGGTCCGGCACTGGCTGAAGGAGAAGCACAGGGGGCCAGACGCGGCTCGGGGGTGGAAGCGGTCGATCGTGATCAATGCCATCGGCGCCGTGGCCACGGGCGTGGTCCTCGTCGTGATCACGGCGACCAAGTTCCTGCATGGGGCGTGGATCGTGATCGCCGCCATGCCGCTCATCGTGCTGATGTTCATGTGGATCCACCGGCACTACCAGACGGTCCTGAGC
>JBOGVH010000248.1:0-3346 GCA_050695235.1 Actinomycetota bacterium | reverse complement strand
CTACGGGACCGCGTTCACCCTCGCGCTGTTGGAGGGAAAGCTCGAGGAGCACCAGGTCAGGGATAGGGCCGGCCTCGAGACCGTGGTGCCGGGCGGAGCGGCCAGCGTGGGGCCGTTCTCCATGCGGTTCATGCGGGTGACGCATTCCATCCCGGAAGGCGTGGCTGTGGCCATCGATACCCCGTTCGGAACGATCCTGCATACGGGGGACTTCAAGATCGACCAGACGCCGCTCGACGGGCGGCCCACCGACCTGCACCGCCTGGCCGAGGAGGCCGGGAGGGACGGCGGCGTGCACCTCATGCTGTCCGACTCGACGAACGCCGAGGAGGCCGGCTACACCTCGAGCGAGCGGACGGTCGGCCCGGTGCTGCAGGACATCATCGCCCGGGCTCCCAAGCTCGTGGTGGTGGCCTGCTTCTCGAGCCACATCCATCGCATCCAGCAGGTGGCGAACGCCGCTCGGGCGAACGAGCGGGTGGTGGCGGTCCTGGGTCGCTCGATGCACCAGAGCGTCGACGCCGCTCGCCGGCTGGGGCTGCTCCACGTGCCGGAGGAGGACATCGTCCTGATCGAGGACCTCGACAGGCTGGACCGGTCGCGGGTCGTGGTGGTGTGCACGGGCAGCCAGGGCGAGCCCTACTCGGCGCTCTCGCTGATGGCGGCCCGGGAACACAAGTTCGTGGACCTTCGCCAGGGCGACACCGTAGTCCTGTCCTCCTCGCTCATCCCGGGGAACGAGCCGGCCATCCACCGAGTCATCGACGGCCTGTACCGCACCGGGGCCGACGTGTACCACGAGCCGGCGGCCCCAGTGCACGCGTCTGGGCACGCCGCCCAGGAGGAGCTCCGGCTGATGCTGTCGCTCGTCCAGCCCAGGTGGTTCATCCCGGTCCACGGAGAACGACGGCACCTGGCCCATCACGCCAAGCTGGCCGCCGAGGTGGGCATCCCCCCCGACCACGTGTTGATCTGCGAGGACGGGGATCTGGTGGAGGTGGGGGAGCAGGTCCGGATCGCCGGCAGGATCCCGGCGGGGATGACCTTCGTGGATGGGCTGGGGATCGGCGACGTGGGCGAGGTCGTGCTTCGGGATCGACGGAAGCTCTCGGCCGATGGCGTGGTGGTCGTCGTGGTCACGATCGACGCCCACCAGGGCGAGATCGTGGCCGGCCCGGACATCGTGAACCGTGGGTTCGTGTTCATCGAGACCTCGGGCGACATCCTTGAAGAGGCCAGGAATCGCGTCATGCTTTCCTTGAAGGAGAGCGCCCAGGCGCGCGTCGTCGACCGGAGCGCGATCGAACAGAACATCCGCAGGACGCTGGGCAAGTACTTCTACGAGGTCACCCAGCGAAAGCCGGTGATCCTGCCGGTGATCATGGAGGTCTGATGCCCGCGAAGCCCAACCGGAGGGCCCCGGCACGGCGCCGGCCCTCTGCCCGTGACAAGCCTGCCCGCCCGAAGGTCCGCCAGCATCTCGCTCCCTGGGCTCGCGACGCGCTGGGGATCGGCTTGATGGTGTTCGCCCTGATCTCGATCCTGGGGCTGTGGTTCGACGCGGCCGGGTTCGTGGGCCGGGGCATCGAGCTCGTGCTGGAAGCCCTGGTGGGGCAGGCCGCGGTGCTGTTCCCGCCCCTCGCGCTGTACTGGGGGCTCCTGCTCCTTCGTGGCACGGCCGAGGACGTGCGGGCCCGGATGTTCATCGGGTTCGTCCTCATGTCCGTGGGGCTGCTCGCGCTGTGGTCGCTCACGCACGGCAATCCCGCGCCGTTCTCGGGCACGGCGAGTGCCCGGGACGCGGCCGGGTTCGTCGGCGCGGTTACGGCGTGGCCCATATCCCGCGGAGTGTCGCGCCTCGGCGCCGGCATCATCTGGGCCGGCGTCACGGTGCTCGGGGTCCTGATCTTCACCGGCACGCCGCTGTCCGCAGCGTGGGCCAGGGTCCGCGAGCTGTCGGCTGCGGGCGGCGTCGACGAGGAGGCCGAGCCGAGGCGGGCCACGCGAACCAAGCGTGATCGCCGGGACCGTACCGAGGAGGACGTCCCGGTCGTGGTGGACCTCCGTGATCAGGACGCCGAACCGGAGCCCGCGTCGCCGCCGTCCGGAACCGAATCCGACACCGCTTTCGTCCCCACGTCGGCGCCGAAGGGCGGGACGTACAAGCTGCCTCCGATCGGCCTACTCCGAACCGCCCCCGCGTCGGCCGGATCCAGCCGGGACGAGGAGCAGACCACGGCGGCCCTGGAGCGCACGTTCCGCACCTTCGGTGTGGCCGCCCGCGTGCCCAAGGCCCACCGCGGCCCGACCGTCACCCTGTTCGAGGTCGAGGTGGAGGCCGGCACCAAGGTGAACAAGGTGCTGGCGCTGGCCGACGACATCGCCTATGCGCTTGCCACGCCCGACGTCCGGATCATCGCGCCGATCCCCGGGAAGTCCGCCATCGGTGTCGAGGTGCCGAACAAGGTTCGCGACTTCGTCATGCTCGGCGACGTCCTTCGGGCCAGGGCGGCCAAGGATGACCGGCACCCGCTGGCGGTGGCGCTGGGCAAGGACGTCCACGGCCGGGCTCAGATGGTGAACCTGACGAAGATGCCGCACCTGCTGATCGCGGGGGCCACCGGCGCGGGGAAGTCCTCCCTCATCAACTGCTTCATCACTTCGATCCTGATGCGAACGACGCCCGACCAGGTGAAGCTGGTGCTCGTCGATCCCAAGCGGGTCGAGCTGGCGCACTTCGCCGACCTCCCGCATCTCCTGTCGCCGGTGATCGTGCATCCGAAGCGAGCCGCCGAGGCCCTGGGGTGGGTGGTCCGGGAGATGGAGGAGCGGTACGAGGCCCTGGCCATGGTGGGCGTCCGCGACGTCGACGGATACCGCGAGGGCCTGGCATCGGGCACGCTCCGGATCCCGCCCGGGCAGGAGGAGAAGTTCGCCGACCTCCCGTACATCGTGGTCGTGATCGACGAACTGGCCGATCTGATGCTGGTGTCACCGCGCGACGTGGAGGACACGATCGTCCGCATCGCCCAGATGGCCAGGGCCGTCGGCATCCACCTGGTCGTGGCCACGCAACGGCCGTCGGTCGATGTCGTCACCGGCCTGATCAAGGCGAACATCCCGTCCAGGATCGCGCTGATGACGTCGTCCCAGGCGGATTCGCGGGTCATCCTCGACATGAACGGCGCGGAGAGGCTCGTCGGGCACGGCGACATGCTGTTCGCGCCGTCCAGCGCGTCGAAGCCGACGCGCCTGCAGGCCGCCTGGGTCACCGAGAAAGAGGTCACGTCGGTGTGCGAGTGGATCCGAGCCCAGCGCGAGCCCGAGTACGCGGCCAGCGTCGAGG
>JBOGVH010000247.1:0-5597 GCA_050695235.1 Actinomycetota bacterium | reverse complement strand
CCGCGGAACAACAGAGCGACATCAGCCGGATGGCCGCCCGCCTGGACCTCCATCGGGAGTTCGAGGAGGAGGGCATGACGGTCGCACCGCCTCGCGTGGTGTTCTCGGGCTCCTCGGGCGGGCGGCGTTCCTCGCTCCGCGCACGGCGCCGCCGCTGATGGGATCGCGCCGCTAGCCGGCCGATCCGATCAGGGAGAACCCCGACCGAAGGTACCGGGCCAGGATGTCCTCGGCTGGGGCCGGGCGGCAGAAGTAGAAGCCCTGACCCAGCCGGCACCCCTGCTCCACCAGGAACCGCCATTCCTCCTCGGTCTCGATGCCCTCGGCCAGCGGAGTCATCCCCAAGCCGTGCGCGAGCTGGATGATGGCCCGAACCATGTCGCCGGCCTGGGCGTCCTTGGCCACGTCCCGGATGAACAGACGGTCGATCTTCAGCAGGTCGACGGGCATGTACCGGAGCCGGGCGAACGACGAGTACCCGGTCCCGAAGTCGTCCAGGGCCAGGCGCAGGCCGCGGCCGTTCAGGTCCTGGAGGATCCGCAGGGTCCGTTCCGGGTCGGCCATGGCGGTCGACTCCGTCACCTCGACGATGATGTTGCCGGGATCGAGCTCCGCCGCGCCGAGCCGCTCCAGGATCTTCCCGGTCAGGTCGGGCTGCCACAGCTGCCGGGGCGAGAGGTTGAAGGACACGTCGAGCTCGAGCCCTTCCGCCCGCCATGCGGCGGCCTGCCGGCTCAGCTCCTCGACCACCCAGTCACCGATCGCCTCGATCAGCCCCATCTCCTCGGCCAGAGGGATGAAGTCACCGGGAGGAACTAGGCCGCCGTTGGGGTCGGCCCACCGGATCAGGGCCTCCACGCCGACCATCTTCCCCTCCGCCAGCTCGACCACCGGCTGGTAGTGAAGCTGCCAGTTCCGGTTCTCCACGGCCTTTCGAAGGCGAGTGGTGAGGGAGAGCTTGCCCAGGGCTTCCTCGCTCTGCCTCCAGTGGAGGACGTAGCTGCCCGGGACCGTCTTCCTGCTCTGGTACATGGCGGCGTCGGCGTTCTTCAGGAGGGCCGAGGCGTCGTCGGCGTCGTGGGGGAACATGCTGATGCCGATGCTCGCCGAGACGTACAGCTCGGTGCCGGCGACGTTGAACGGCGCGCGAAGCGACTCGTGGACCCGCGCGGCGACCGATTCGACCACCAGGATCGCGCCGTCCGTGCCCTCGAACCCGGGGACCGAGCCGCCCTCGATGTCGGCCAGCAGCAACAGGAACTCGTCCCCGCCCTGGCGCGCCACGAGGTCAGTCTCGCGCGTGGCCTCACGAAGGCGCTCTGCGACCGCCCGGAGGAGGGCGTCGCCGGCCTCGTAGCCGAGGCTCTCGTTGACCAACTTGAAGTCGTCGACGTCGATGCACAGCACGGCTACGGACAGGTCATGGCGGCGGGCTCGGGCCATGCCGAGCTCTAGGAGCTCCTCGAACATCGTCCGGTTGGGAAGACCGGTCAGGTTGTCGTGATAGGCCAGGAAGGCCACCTGTTCCTCGGCGTTCTTCCGCTCGGTGATGTCGAACATCACGCCGTGGACGAACGCCGGCGTGCCCGCCCGATCGTTCCCGACCACCGCGCTGTCGCGGAACCATACGACCCGCCCGTCCCTGGCCAGCAGGCGGTACTCGAAGCTGAACGGCTCACCCGATGCCCGCCCCGCGAGGTAGCTCTGGAGCGCGTGCTCCTTGTCGTCGGGATGCAGCTGCTTGGCCCACAGGTCCGGATCGGCGATGTACTCCTCCGGCAGGATCCCGAGCAGCTCTTCGATCTGGGGGCTCACGTAGATCGTGGTCATGGTGTCGTCCACGACGTCGGTGTAGACGATGGCCGGGATCTGCTCCACCACGGCCCGGTACCGCGCGTCGGCATCGCTCAGCTCTTCGGTGGCCCGACGGAGCTCGCCCGAGAGGGCCTGGATCGCCTGGATGGCGCCCGGAGGGAGGTCCTCTTGACGTGCCAAGAGATCGCGCACAGCGTCGAGCGACGCGAAGCGCGACGCGATGGAGGGCATCCTCGATCCGGCCGTCACCAGGAGATGGCCTTTCTCTGGGGTCAGAACTACCTATCGGCGCCGTCCTGGCGCGGGCTTGAACGGCATACGGTCATCCCCCGTTCGGCGATGGATCGGACGAGTGGAGGTGTCCGAATGCACGGAGCTGTGGTCAGCAGCTGTGCTCGTCGGGGAGCAGGGGGCGGAAGATCAACGAGAAGTCGGCCCCGCCGCTTCGCCATGGGGTGAGCTCGTTCGCCCGCTGCGCGTGGGGCAAGAGCTTCGCCAGGTCGGCTCCGCCCACGACGCCACAGCGGAAGTCGCCATAGGTGGCGTCGACGTCCCCGAAGGATGGCAACGGGTCCGAAAGAGGCCAGTCGACGGCGGCCTGGTGAAGGCCCGGTTCAGGCGATCCCGTGTAGGGCTGGACGTACAACCGCATCTCGGAGAACTCGAACTGGTCCTGCTGGCCGAGAGAGCCGGTGGGCAGCCAGCCGGCGAGGTCGCCCAACGTCGCGGAGAGGCCGGCGAGCTTGGCCCGGGCCTCGGTGTCCTCTCCTGGGCACGAACCGGGGACCATACCCAACGCATACGCGCTGACGACGTGTTCGGTGCCGTCGGCATGCACGGTGAAGGTGGTGGTGGGGGCATCGGCCACGCAGTCCTGGCCGTACGTGCGGTCCGGTCCCAGCAGCCCGGCGGCCTCCGCCGCCTCCAGGATGGCCTGGATGCCCTCCTCGGTGACGGTCTGGACCTGGATGCTCGGGAGGGCTGGCCCCGGGTAGATCTCGATCTGCGGTCCCTCGGTGATGATCCGACCGTCGCCGAACAGGGACCAGGTGGGGATCCGTCGCAGCTCGTACGTCGCCGGCACGAATCCCCCGCCGACGTCCATCCGCAGGACGAGGTCGGCGGCGCCGGTCGGATGGTCGATCCCTCCGCTTCCTGCCTTGGTCAGCCGGCCGCACCCTGCGACGAGCAGGGAGAGCGCGACGAGCGAAACGGCCAGGGCACGGGTCCTCATGGTAAGAGCCTCCTGGAGGTCATCGTCCGCCCTTCGACGCCACCGAAGGGCTACTTCGTTCCAAGCTGGGTTTGTGCCACAGGCACCTGGGGATGATTGCCTCGCTCGGTGATCCGCTCGCCGTGCTCGAGGAGGAGGGGAGCCCATGCCGGAGGGATCTATCATCGCCGTGACAACGATCGTGCTCGTCGGGGTGACCGCCTACCTGATCGGCAGCCTGGTGCGCAGCATCGCCCGGGAACGCCGAAGGAACAGCGTTCAGAAGATCTGGAAGAACTTCGGCCTCAGCCTCGCGTTCTGCGGCCTGTTCCTCGTGAGCTGGACGGCCCAGGGGATCGCCGAGTGGGGCAGCTTTCGCGCCGACCAAAGCGCGCATGGCGAGCCCGTGGCGTTCGGTGACTTCATGATCGAGTTCGGTCAATCGACCCTGGAGAACTGGCAGTCCGAGTTCCTCCAGCTGTTCTCTTTCGTGGTCCTGTCTGCGTTGCTCATCCATCGGGGAAGCGGCGAGTCCAAGGACAGCGCCGACCGGATGGAGCAGAAGATCGACGGGATCGCGAAACGACTCGACGAGTTGGCGGGAGGCAAGGCTCCGGTCACGTCGGGACGCTGACCCACACGAGCCCGATTCCTGCATCCATCCGCGCTGGAGTACCCTCGAAACGATGTCCGCAACGATGCGCGCGCTCCGCAAGGTCCGCCGGGGCCCCGGCGCCGAGCTGGTCGAGGTCCCCGTCCCCGAGCCGGGGGAAGGAGAGATCCTCGTTCGAGTCCACGCGGCTTCGGTGTGCGGCACCGACCTCCACATCTACGACTGGAACCAGTGGGCCGCCGCCCGGATCCGCACCCCCATGACCTTCGGGCACGAGGTGGCGGGCCACGTCGCCGCCGTCGGTCCCGAGGTGCACCACGTCCAGCCGGGCGCCTTCGTGGCCGCCGAGACCCATATCGCCTGCGGGCACTGCTCGACGTGCCGCACGGGCCGGGCCCACATCTGCGAGAACCTGCGCATCCTCGGCGTGGATACCGACGGAGCCTTCGCCGGATACGTGGTGATCCCGGCCCAGAACGCGTGGATCGTCGGCGAGGGGATCGACCCGGACGCGGCCTCCATCATGGAGCCGTTCGGAAACGCCGTGCACGCGACCTTCGGTACGGCGGGTGGCGAGGACCTGGCCACCAACCCGGTCGCCGTGATCGGGTGCGGGCCGATCGGGTTGTTCTCCGTGGCCATCGCCCGGGCCGCCGGGGCGTGGAAGGTCATCGCCATCGAGCCGAACGACGAGCGGCGGGCCCTCGCCTCGAAGATGGGCGCCGACCTGCTGGTGGATCCGAAGGTGGAGGACCCGGTGCAGGCGGTGCTGGAGGCCACGAACGGGACCGGGGCCGAGGTCGTGTTGGAGATGTCCGGCAACGCGGCGGCGATCGACCAGGGCACCCGGATGCTCGCCCGCGGCGGGCGCATGTCGCTCCTCGGCCTTCCCGACCGGCCGGTGACCCTGGACCTGAACGACCAGGTGATCTTCAAGGAGGCCCGCCTTCAGGGCATCACCGGACGCGAGATGTTCCGGACGTGGCAACAGACCACGACGCTCCTGTCGACCGGCCGAGTCGATGTGACGCCGGTGATCACCCACCGGTTGCCGATGGAGCGGTTCGAGGAGGCCTTCGAGACCACGGCGTCGGGTCACTCGGCCAAGGTCATCATGTTCCCGGGGGACTGACATCAGAGGTAGCCGCCTCCGCCTGTGACCTGCGGGCGCTGGGGTGCGAGTTGCTCGACACGGAACGGAAGCGCTTTCAGGTCGACGCCGTCCACGGAGATGACGAAGCGGAAGGTGCTCGGGCCCTCGAACGCCATGCCGTTCAGGTTGACGGCGATCGGCACGATCTGTTCGACGCCACGCGCGACCGGCCCGGCCCCGAACTCCCCACCGATGCGAGTGATCTTGCCCGGTGACTGCGCGCCAGGAGGCGCGTCACCGAGTGGCAGCTCGTTCCCCTTCGAATCCTCGAGTCGCAGCTCGAACCGGTGGGGTTCACCTACCGCCTCGACCTCGAAGCGGAAGAGCAGCCCGATCCCGATCCGATCGTGCACGGCCGGAAACGACGCAGTGGAGATACGAGTCCACCCCGCGCCCTGGACATACAGCTTCCCTTCGGAGGTGACGACGGAGTCCGCCAGGAACCCGTCCACGTCGATAGAGGTCACGTCATCTCCTCGTCTCCGACGTCCGCTCGCTCCAGCCTAATGCGATAGCGTCTCCGGCCGATGGCGGGCGCGCTCGACTACCTGGGAGAGCGGCTGGCGGAGCTCCGGGCGCAGGGGCTGCTGCTCCACGAACGGGTCCTCGAGGGCCCGACGGGAGCCAGAGCCCGGTTCGACGGCCGGGAGGTCATCAATCTGGCGTCGAACAACTATCTGGGCCTGGCCAACCACCCCCGGATGAACGACGCGGCCGCGCGCGCCGCGTCGATCTACGGGGCCGGGACGGGAGCGGTGCGCACGATCGCCGGCACGATGGCGATGCATCGGGATCTGGAGCGT
>JBOGVH010000246.1:0-6197 GCA_050695235.1 Actinomycetota bacterium | reverse complement strand
GCCCCCAGGCCGTTCTGGTGAAGGGAGGGCACCTCTCCGGCGACCGGTCCGACGACCTGTTCTTCGACGGGGCCCGACTGCTCTGGGTGGAAGCTGAGCGCATCGACACGCCGAACACGCACGGCACCGGGTGCGTCCTGTCGTCCGCGATCGCGGCCCACCTCGCCCTGGGAGACGACCTGCTCGACGCGGTCCGAAAGGGGAAGGCCTTCGTCACCGAGGCCATCCGCCACGCGCTGGACATCGGCCAGGGCATCGGACCCGTCGATCCGATGTGGGGGATCCGTCTCCCGTAGGGGGCCGAAGCGGCGGGGCCTAGCCTGCCCGCTGGACCTTGCCGGCCTTCAAGCAGCTGGTGCAGGCGTAGATCCGCTTCGGCGACCCGTTCACCAGAGCCCGGACCCGCTGGACGTTCGGGTCGAACCGGCGGTTGGTCCGGTGGTGGGAATGGGATACCCGCTTGCCGAAGGACGGCTTCTTCCCACAGATATCGCAGACGGCTGCCATGGCGCGCGTAAGGGTAGCAGACGCTTCCGTCGTGCCTGGGGACTCAGCCGGCCTGGCCCGCGGGGAGGATGCGATCGATCCCCATCGAAAGGGCCGGGGCCGTGAGCGGTCCCTGCCAGGTCATCGCGATGCGGCCGTCGGCGTCGTAGAAGACCGTGTCTGGCTGCCCAACGAACCCCAGGCCGTTGCGGATCTCGGCCGTGGTATCGAAGACGCTCGGGTAGGACCACCCGAACTCGGCCATGAAGCCCCTGGCCGAGGGCCGCGTGTCAAGGATGTCGACGCCCAGGAACTGGACGCGGGAGCCGTACGAGCGGGATGCGGACGCCAGATCCGGGGCTTCCGCCCGGCATGGCTCGCACCACGCCGCCCAGACGTTCACGACCACAGGCGTTCCCTTCAGCTGGGCGAGGAGCCGCTGGAAGGTTGGGAAGTCGAATCCGGGAAGGGCCCACGCGTCGGTCGGAAGGAGCGGGGCCTGGGCCGCGTTCCGCGCCGGAACCGGCGTCCGGTGGCCTCCGCCCACATCCGAGGCGACGCCCGTGCATGCCGGGACCGCCAGCGCGATGACGGCGGACGCGACGGCCATCCGGCGGAGCGGCATGAGGTGCATGGTAGAACCACAGTGTGGGTTCCGCGCCGCCGACCGAACCGACCGGCTCGTCGTGACGCTCACGTTGTCATCGCCGATCAGCGCCATCGACCGCGCGCTGGCGATGCGCCGGGCGGGGTTCCGGGACAAGGGCCCGCCGGCCGCCGATGTCCTGGCCGAGGGCCTGGACATCCGGACGGTTCGGGATCTGCTCCATCACTACCCCCGGCGCTACATCGACCGATCGCAGGTTGCGTCGATCCGCGAGCTCCGGGTGGGACAGGAGGGAACGGTCATCGCCCGGGTGAGGCGAACCACGAAACGCCAGACCCGCCGGCGACAGAGCATGGTGACGGTCTCCCTGTACGACGGCACGGGCCACCTCGACGTCACGTTCTTCAACCAGCCATGGGCGGCGACGCTGTACAAGGAGGGGCAGGAGCTCGCCGTGTCCGGCACGGTTGCCGTGTACCGGGGCAAGCGGCAGATGGCGAACTTCGAGGTGGAGATCCTGCGGGGGGCAGAGGCGGACATGGTGCACACCGGGCGGATCACGCCGGTCCACCGGGCCACCGAGGGCGTGACCACCCGGACGATCCGCGAGCTCGTGTTCCGGGCCATCGAGCGCCTTCCACCGATCCCCGACCCGCTCCCAGACGACATCGTTGCGGGCGAGTCCCTCTCGTCGTTCGACCCGGCCATCCGGGCCATCCACTTCCCCGAGTCACAGGAGGAACTGGGCAGAGCCCGCGAGCGGCTGAAGTTCGACGAGCTGTTCACGCTGGAGCTCGGCGTGGCGTTTCGCAAGCATCGAGTGGAGGCGGGGCAGCGAGGCGTGGGGCACGTGACGAGCGGTCCGCTGGTGGAGCGGCTGATGGCGACCGTGCCGTTCGAGCCCACCGGCGCCCAGCGCCGCGCGATGCAACGGGTGGGGGAGGCGATGGCCCGCCCCCGACCAATGAATGCCCTCCTGCAGGGCGACGTGGGCTCGGGCAAGACCCTGGTCGCCGTGCATGCGGCCCTGGTGGCGATCCAGTCGGGCCACCAGGCGGCGATCATGGCCCCCACCGAAGTCCTTGCCGGACAGCATCTCCTTTCGATGGCCGAGCTGCTGGGACCGCTCGGCGCCGTCTCGTACCTCGAGCGAGCGGACGGCCCTTCCGACGGCCAGGCGTCGTTGCTCGAGCCCGAGACGTCGACCGGTGGGCCGAGTATCACCTACGCGTTGTTGTCGGCGTCGGTCACGGGCAAGGACCGGATCAGGATCCTGGACGGCATCGCCCGTGGAGATGTTGACCTCGTCGTGGGCACTCACGCGCTGGTCCAGGAAGGCGTCTCGTTCCGAGACCTTTCACTCGCCGTGATCGACGAGCAGCACCGATTCGGCGTCCACCAGCGGATGGCGCTGAAGGGCAAGGGCGGCGCTCCGGACGTGCTGATCATGACGGCCACTCCCATCCCGCGGACACTCGCGCTCACGTACTACGGGGACCTCGACGTGGTCGTGCTCGACGAGATGCCCTCGGGCCGCCAGCCGGTGGAGACCCGGATCGCCAGGACCGCCGCCGAGCGCGCGGCGGCGTACGACCTGGTGCGCCGGGAGGCCCAGGCCGGCCGGCAGGCCTTCGTGGTCTGCGCGGCGATCGACGAGGCCAACCGGGCGGAGGTCCGGGCCGCCGAGAAGGAGGCCGAGAGGCTGGCCATCCATGTGTTCCCGGACCTGTCCGTGGAGGTCTTGCACGGGCGGCTCCGGCCGGCGGAGAAGGACCGGGTGATGGAGGAGTTCCGGGCGGGCAAGCACCACCTCCTCATCTCCACCACCGTGATCGAGGTCGGCGTGGACGTGCCAAACGCGACGGTGATGCTGGTCGAGAACGCCGAGCGCTTCGGCCTGGCCCAGTTGCATCAGCTGCGGGGAAGGATCGGGCGCGCCGAGCACCGCTCGACCTGCGTCCTCTTCGACGAGAGCACCCCGGAGAACGAGGAGGCCCGGACCCGTCTCGAGGCCATGGTCCGGACCACGGACGGGTTCGAGCTGGCCGACGAGGATCTGCGGCTCCGGGGCGAGGGCACCCTGTTCGACGTGCGTCAGTCGGGACTCCCGGACCTGAAGCTCGCCCGCCTTGCCGATGACCTCGAGCTGGTGAAACGGGCGCGCGCCCGAGCGTTCGCCGAGATCCAGGAGGATCCCGACCTCGGGGGTCGCCCGGCCCTCCTCGACGAGCTTCGGAGCCGGTTCGAGCGCTCGATCGACTGGCTGTTCCACTCCTGAGGGAGTGGGCCATATCCGAAGCCTCGGCCGGCGACTCGCCGCGGCTACAGTCGCTCCATGCGCGTGATCGCCGGGACGGCGAAGGGCGTCCGGCTCGCCCCCGTGCCCCGGGGGGTCCGGCCGGTTTCCGACATGGCCAGGGAGGGCCTGTTCTCGAGCATCGCCTCCGACGTTCCCGGTGCCGCGGTGCTGGACCTGTACGCGGGGACGGGAGCCATGGGCATCGAGGCGCTGTCGCGGGGGGCGGAGGCGGTGACCTTCGTGGAGCGGAGCTCCCAGGCCCGGGCCACCGTCCAGCAGAACCTGAACCGGACCCGCCTGGCCGAGCGGGCGAGGATCGTCCCTTCGCCGGTGGCGGCATTTCTCACCGGAGATGACAGATCGGCGGGACCGTTCGACCTCGTCCTGGTCGATCCCCCCTATGACACGTCCGGGGCTGACGTTGACGCCGTGCTCGCCGAGCTCGGGTCGGGGTGGCTCCCCGAGCACGGGTGGACGGTCGTCCTGACCCGCTCGGCCCGGAGTTCCATGCCTGTCATTCCGGTACACTGGCACGTCGCGAGGCGCCTGGAGTACGGCGACACCCTCGTCCTGGTCTACCGGGAGGTCTGAGTTGGGCCTGACCGCCCTGTGTCCGGGGACGTTCGACCCCGTGACCAACGGTCATCTCGACATCATCGAACGGGCAGGGCAGCACTTCGACACGGTGGTGGTCGCGGTGCTGGAGAACCCTGCAAAGCAGCCATTGTTCAGTGTGGAAGAGCGAGTTTCGATGCTCAAGGAGGCAACGAGCGAACTGGGGAACGTGGAGATCGATCCGTTCTCCGGACTGCTCGTGGACTACGCAAGGGTCCGGGGCTCGAGCGTGATCGTGAAGGGCCTGCGGGCGGTGACGGACTTCGAATACGAGATCCAGATGGCCCAGATGAACCGGAGCCTGTCGGGCGTGGAAACGCTGTTCATGACAACGGCGCCGAATTGGTCGTTCCTGTCGTCCTCCCTGGTCAAGGAGGTCGCCAGGTACGGAGGCGACGTCTCTGGTCTGGTACCTGCGGTGGTGGCCGAGCGGCTCAGAGAGAAGCTCGGGAGGCCCACGTAGTGGACCTTGCGGCACGCCTCCAACAGATCGAGGACATGATCAGGGAGGCGAAGTCCATGCCCCTATCCTCGTCGGCCCTGCTCAACCGGGAGGAGATCCTGGAGCTGGTGGCCCAGATGCGCGAGGTCTTGCCCGAGGAGATCAAGCAGGCCCGGTGGGTGGTGAAGGACCGGGAGGAGCTCCTGACCAAGGCCCGCCGTGACTCGCAACGGATCGTGGAGGAGGCGGAGCAGGAGCAGCTCCGGATGGCCACTCGGGAAGAGGTCGTGAAGCGCGCGGATGCAGAGGCCGACCGGATCCTGGCCGAGGCCCGCGAGGAGGCTCGGCGGATGCGTCTGGAGGCTGAGGACTACGTGGACGCCAAACTGGCCCAGTTCGAGATCGCGCTGCAGCGAAGCAGTGAGGAGCTGGCGGCCACCAAGGCCGCCCTGGGTCGCACGCTCGAGCAGGTGGAAGGGGGGCGGGAGCGCCTGCGGGGGTCCGCGCCGGCCCAGCAGGAGTTCGGTCCCGAAGAGCTGGAGGAAGAGGAGTGATGGTGATGCGCGCGATCGACGTCCGCGACCTGGTCGAGAGCCCAGGCTCGTCCAAGACGGTGCGCGTGGACGAGGCCGTCGAGGGACTGCACATGGAGCTGGCCGAGGTTCCCGGTGACCAGCGGCTCTCCGGCGACCTCACGCTGCAGAGCGTGGTCGAGGGGGTGTATGCGACCGGGACCATCCAGGGCACGATGGCCTTGCGGTGCGCCCGGTGCCTGAAGGAGTTCACGCAGCCCTTCGACGTCGAGATGCACGAGCTGTTCCCCATCCGACCGGGCCCGGAGGACGACTATGGGCTCGGAGAGGACCTGACGCTGGACCCTGAGCAGATGGTCCGGGACTCCGTGGTCCTGTCGATGCCCTTCTCCCCGCTGTGCACGCAAGACTGTCTGGGGTTGTGCCCACGATGTGGTGGCGACCGCAACCTCGGGCAGTGCACGTGCACCGAGGAGGTGGTCGACCCGCGTTGGGCCGGGCTCGAGCAGCTGTTCCGCGATCCGTAGGGTCACGACAGGCGACGAAAGGAAGGACCGATGCCGGTTCCGAAGAGGAGACAGACGCAGGCCCGGGGGGCCAAGCGGCGTGCAAACTGGAAGGCGCAGGCCGCGACGTACTCGACCTGTCCTCAGTGCCATCAACCCAAGCTCCCCCATCGCGTCTGCGCCAACTGCGGCTACTACGGGGGCCGACAGGCCATCGAGGTCGAGTAGCGGGGTCGTGAGGGAGGCGTGAGCGCGGCCGGCGCAGACGATCAGACGACCCGTTCCCTGGAGCGGGCGCTCGGCGTCCGCTTCGCGGACCCTCTGCTCCGCAACATGGCCCTGACGCACCGGTCGTTCGCGTTCGAGCAAGGGCTCGCGTTCAACAACGAACGTCTCGAGTTCCTTGGCGATGCCGTGCTCGGCCTGGTGGTGACCGACCTGGCGTACCGGGAGTTCCCCGACCTCTCCGAGGGTGAGTTGGCCAAACTGCGAGCGGCCATCGTGAACATGGGAGCCCTGGCCGAGGTGGCCCGCGACCTCGGGCTCGGCTCGGTGATCCGCCTGGGCAAGGGGGAGGAGCTCTCCGGGGGCAGGGACAAGTCCAGCATCTTGGCCGACGCCCTGGAGGCCGTCCTGGGGGCGGTCTACCTGGACCTGGGGCTCGATGCCGCGCGCACCATCATCGAGAGGCTGTTCCGCCCGCGCATGG
>JBOGVH010000245.1:0-3050 GCA_050695235.1 Actinomycetota bacterium | reverse complement strand
GACGAGACCATCGCGGTGGCGGTGGACTGCTCGCCCGTCTATCAGCGCAAGCTGGAGGCCCTCCGTCAACACAAGACGCAGGGAGAGCTGGAGGACGTCCCCTACGAGCTGTGGCCCGAGGTGCTCGATCGGGAGGCGTTCGTCATGGCGTGGCCCGAGCGGGTGCCGGGAGACCCGGTCCTGTCCGACGTGTTCGAGGGGCTCCCGGGCGCGTAAGCTCGGGGAACCGTGGACGTCGAGATCCGGACCATCGCGCCTGAGGAATTCACCACCTACATCGACGCGCTCACCGCGGGTTTCGGTGGCCACGCTCGGCCCGAGGACGTCGAGCGTGAACGGATGGTGGCCGAGATCGACCGGTGCCTCGCCGCCCTCGACGGCCCGGAGATCGTCGGCGGCGCGTCCGCGGCCTCGTTCACCCTGACGGTGCCGGGCGGTTCGGTCCGTGCCGCGGGGGTGACCGGCGTGGCGGTGAAGCCGACCCACAGACGGCAGGGCATCAACTCGGCGCTGATGCGGCGGCAGCTTGACGACGTCCGGGCGAACGGCGAGCCGCTCGCCATCCTGTATGCCTCTGAGGGCGGCATCTACGGCCGGTTCGGCTACGGGCTCGGCTCGTTCCGCTGCTCGATGGACGTCGAGCGGCAGCGCACAGCCTTCGTCCGTGGCTACCGCTCCTCGGGCCGGACCCGGCTGCTCGATCGGGAGGACGCGCTGGCGGCCATGGGACCGCTGTACGACCGGGTTCGGCGGGACCGGCCCGGTGGGGTCGAGCTCGATCCCAGGTGGTTCGCGTACCGGTTCGCCGAGACCCACTGGGGCGAGGATCGGAAGTGGTTCTACGCGGTCCACGAGGGCGCCGACGGCCTGGATGCCTACGCCGTCTACCGCGTCGAACACGGCAAGTACGGCGATCACCGCAACGGGCTTGCCGTGGAAGAGGTCCAGGCGTCCTCGCCCCAGGCCCACGCGGAGATGTGGCGCTACCTGTTCGACGTCGATCTCATCGATCGGATCACCGCATGGAACCGGCCGATCGACGACCCGCTGCTCCACGTGCTCCAGGAACCCGATCGGCTCCGGCTCCGGATCAAGGGCGCGCTGTGGGTGCGGCCGGTGGATGTTCCGAAGTCGCTCGAGGCACGGAGATACGCGGCCGAGGGCCGGGTCATGATCGAGGTCCGGGATCTGTTCTGCCCGTGGAACGAGGGTCGCTACGTGGTGGAGGGCGGGCCCGATGGGGCATCATGTGTCACCACGCATGCCGAACCCGATTTCGTGATGAGTGTGAACGAGGTCGGCGCCGCATACCTGGGGGGCGTGAGCTTCCGGCAGCTGCATCGAGCCGGACGGGTCCAGGAGGAACGGCCCGGGGCGCTGGCCCGGGCCGACGCGATGTTCGCCTGGGACCCCGCGCCCTGGTGCCCGTTCGTGTTCTGAGCGCCGCGGCTCGCCCTGGTCAGCCCACGAACCCCAGAACGATCAGCCAAAGGCCCAGGGTGCCGAGCGCCAGGGCCAACAGGTCACCGAGGATCCTGAGGGCGCGTTCGCTCACCCGGCGCGCGCCGGTTCCCAGAAGCACCATGCCGGAATCCATCAGCGACACCCCGGCCAGCAGCGCCGCCACCGTGAGGAACGCAAGCCCACGTCCACCGTCGTGCGCGGCGTCCGCCACCACCGCGGTTCCCGTGGTGGCCAGGAACACGTAGGCCCCGGGGTTCAGGAGGACGGCGACGATCCCTCGAACCGCAGGGTGGAGACCACCGGGGGCCCCGTCGACCGGCCGCCGCCGCCGGTTTTCGCGGAGCGCGTCGATGGCCAGGAACACGAGGAAACCTCCGCCGACGACGCGGACGACCGACAGGAACGTCGGACCGGGGTCGATCGAGGAGAGGCCCGCCGCCAACACCACGAGCATGAAACAGAACGTGGCGTTGGCTCCCGCCATCGCCTGCAGGCCTCGGGTCGCGCCGCCGCGGGCTGCCTCCGAGAACACCAGGAGCTGCACCGGGCCGGGCGATGCGCCCAGCGCGACACCCAGCCCGAACGCGGCCATGGGGTGTGTGAGATCGGAAGCCACGTCAGGAGAGCCGAAGCTCCTCGACTCGGATCTCTCCGCCGTCATCGGTCAGGAGGACTCCCTCGCATTCGGCCAGCGGACGGATCTCCCGGCTCGTCAGGCCTCGGACCGCCTTCTCGATCAGGGGCGTGTGCCCGACGGCCAGGCCACGTCCTCCCTCCGGGATCGCCGCGATCACCGCATGGAGCACCTCTCCGAGCTGATCCGGGGAGTCGTCGGTCCCGTCACCGGCAAGTCCGGGGACGATGGCTTGCTCCGGCAACTGCTGGCCGGTGGCCCGCAGGAACCAGGCCACGGTTTCGGCGGCCCGCTTGGCCGGCGAGACGAACACGACGTCGTAGCCTCCGGTCAGCGTCCGACCGACGTCCTCGGCCTCGACACGGCCCTCGGCCGAGAGCGCATCCTCGTCCGGATCGCGGCGAGCGTGCCGACGGATCTCGAGCGTCTTCAACGGTGAACCCTCCTCGTGGGCTTCCCGTATGATGCCCGACCGCATGAAGACTACCCACCGTGGCTTGCTCCTCGTGACGATCGTGATGGCCGCGACACTCGCGACGTCGTGCACGAGGAGCACCGCCACGGAGCCCCGCGCGAGCGGCACGACCGGAGCCGGAACCGGAAACGGGAGTGACACGGTCACTCCCGAAGCGACGGCGACAGGTCCGCCCGGGACGGCGGTCTATCGGTATGCGAACCCCGGGCTAGGGGCCACGATGCGTCTGGACGGCGACTCGGGCACGCTGACGATCGAGAACGACACCGGCGGCGAGCTGCCGCCGCCGGGGTTCTACATCCTCGACGCCAGCACCGGCGATCGCGTGAGTGGCGAGGTCAAGGATCCGACGGTGATCCCGAACGGCGAGACGAAGACGTTCAGGGTCTCGTTCTCGGGACTGGGGATCAAGGACATCGGCCTCGTGATCCTGATGATCGGCCGCGACAACTACGGGGCGTTCGCCCGCCAGTAGAA
>JBOGVH010000244.1:0-1964 GCA_050695235.1 Actinomycetota bacterium | reverse complement strand
GGCCGGGGGCGGCGCCGCGGCGGCGGCGGCGCGCGGCGCCGGCTCCCGCCAGTCCAGGCCGCCCCTCTTCCACACGTAGACGTACGCGACGAATACGAGCCCGATGAAGACTGCCATCTCGGCCAGGCCGAACAGGCCGAGCCGACGGAAGCCCACGGCCCAGGGGAACAAGAAGATGGTCTCGATGTCGAAGATGATGAACAGCATGGCCACGACGTAGAACTTGACGGGGAACCGTTCGCCGGCCGGCAGCCGCGCCGGTTCGATCCCGCACTCGTACGGGGCCAGCTTGGCCCGCGTCGGGCGGTGCGGCCGAACGAGCGCGGAGACGCCGAGTGAGGCCACACCGAACACGATCGCCAGCGCCGCCAGGACCGCGATCGGCAGGTAGTCGGAGAGCATCCCCGTCCGCTTCCTACGACGCCCTCGCGAGGCGCACCATCGCGTCCATCAACCTGTCCTGGGCATCGCCCTCCCGGCCATCGGTGAGGTTGCCCATGAAGCGCAGGGCGAAGCGCATCAGCCACTCCTGGGGAAGCCCGTACTCGGTGAACGCCCCCATGACCCGGGGGTTCCCGATGAGACGGACGAAGTTCCGTCCGACGTGGAAGTACCGCCCGTACCGCTCCCGGAGGACCGTCGGGTACATGTGCGCGATGCCGGGGCGGTTCGAGACCAGCGCATCGTGGATCAGCTCGGCGGCGATCTCCCCGGACTCGATGGCATAGGCGATGCCCTCGCCGTTGAACGGGTTCACCGCACCGGCGGCGTCGCCCACCACCACCATGCCCGGGACGGCCTGGGGGGCCCGGTTCAGGCCCATGGGGATGGGACCTGAGAGGACGCGGCCCTCGGCGGTCTCTTCACGGACGTTCCAGTTTTCGGGAAGCATCCGGGCGAAGGAGTCGAACACCCGCTGGGCCGAGACGTTCTGGAAGTTCTCGAACGTGTTCAACAGACCGGCCCCCACGTTCACCCTGCCGTCGGACAGGGGGAACAGCCAGCCGTACCCGGGCCTCAGCGCGTCGCCGTCCCACAGGTCGAACCACACCTCGAGCCACGGTCCCGGGCGGCGGTCGATGCGGTAGTAGCGGCGGGCGGCGATGCCGAGCGGCCGGGAGGGATCCCTTCGCACGCCCGCCGTTGCGGCGAAGCGGGAGGCGGCGCCGTCGGCGGCCACCACGAATCGAGCCCGGACCTCCACCGGCTCGGCCCCCTCGTCATCCAGATTTCGGGTCGTAGCGCCCGCCACCCAGCCGTCGTCGAACACGGGCGACACGGCCTCGGTCCGCTCGAGCAACGTGGCCCCGGCCTTCTCCGCCCTGCGCGCCAGGAGCTCGTCGAAGTCCAGCCGCGTTCGGACCAGCCCGTAGTCCGGAAAGGCGGAGAGTCGAGGCCACGGGAGCTCCATCGTGACCTTGCGGGACCGGATGCGAAGGCCGTCGACCCGCTCGAAGCCCGGGTCGCGTGGATCGATCCCCATCCCCACGATGGCCTTGACCCCGCGGGGTGTCAGGCCGTCGCCGCACACCTTCTCCCGAGGGAACGCGGAGCGCTCGACCAGCAGGACGTCGAGGCCATGTCGAGCCAGGTGGTAAGCGGTGGCGGAGCCCCCGGGGCCGGCCCCCACGACCAGCACATCGACCTCTCGCCTGTCGCCCGCCGGGACGGTCACGCCGCTTCCCCCAGACCGCTTGTGAATTTCTTCACAAAGCCTAACACCCTTGTGAAGGCGTTCACGAGAGCCTAGACCCGGTCGTCTGAGTGGGCAACGAGGGTCACGCCCGGGCGTGATCCCAGGTCAGGACCCGCTCCGGTGGGACCCGGAGGAACCCGATCACCCGGATCTCCTCGGTGAACCGAGCGAACCCGTCGCCCGTCAGGAGCGAGCGGTACTTCTCGTGCCACGCCGACATGGGCGTTCGCATCGAGGGGTGGTCGGGGGCCAGCTGCTCGGCCAGGCC
>JBOGVH010000243.1:0-2481 GCA_050695235.1 Actinomycetota bacterium | reverse complement strand
TGCCAGAACAGCTCGGCGATCTTCATGAGTCCGGCGGCGGCGATCGGGTTGCCGACGCCCAGCAGGCCTCCGCTCGGACAGGAGGGCAGATCGCCGTCGCGGTTCAGCACCCCGTCACGAGCCGCCTCCGGCGCCTTCCCCTTGTCGAACAGCAGCAGGCCCTCGAGGTGGTGCAGTTCCTTGTAGTCGAACGGGTCGTAGGGCTCGGCGACGTGGATCTGTTTGCGCGGCTCCTTCACCCCGGCCATGTCGTAGGCCATCCGCGCCGCGTTCTCCACGTACTCCGGGTACACGAGATCACGGTTGGTCCAGTACGTCGTGTCGAGGTTCCAGCCGACCCCTTCGATCCACACCGGGCGATCGGTGATCCGCTTGGCCGCCTCTTCTGAGGCGACGACCACGGCCACGGCGCCGTCGGAGATCGGCGAGACGTCGAGCCGCTGCACCGGCCAGGCCAGCACCTCACTCGCCAGCACGTCGTCGACGGTGATGTCGGCCTGCCCCAGGAGGGCGGCGGGATGCCCTGCCGCGTTGCGCTTGTTCTTCACCGCGACCGAGGCGATGTCGCGCTTGTCCAATCCGTGCACCGTCATGTAGCGGTTCATCTCCAGGGCGAAGATCCACAGGAGGTTCGGGCCGAGCGGCCGTTCCAGGATGTTGTCGAAGATCGTCAGGAACGCGCCCTGGGGATGCGGCTGGGTCGAGGACATCTTCTCCTCGGCCACCAACAGGACCACGTCGAACATGCCGCTCGCCACCGTGTACCAGCCCTGGATGGCGGTGAACACGCCGCTGCCCCCTCCGACATAGGTGCGGATGAACGGCTTGCCGAAGCCGCCGGCGCCGTCGGAGAGGTACTCCCCCTTCATGTGCACGCCATCGAACGCATCCGGCGCCGAGGTAAGGCAGACCGCGTCGACGTCGGCCAGGGTGAGCTCACACGAATCCAGGGCCGCCCTCGCGGCCTCCCACGCCAGCTCCTTGCCGGTCTCCTGCGCTCGGCGCATGAATCGGGTCATGCCCGCGCCGACCACGGCTACTCGGGCGCCGCTCATGATCGCGCCGGATCCTGCGGGTACTCCAGGAGGCCGAGGACATTGCCATCGGGATCCCGGAACTCGACGAACCTCGGCTCGCCGCCCTGGCCTCCGCCTTCGGGGGTGAAACCGATCCCGCGGGCGGCCAGTGCGATCCGGCTGGCGTCGATATCGTCGACCCGAAACGCCACCGTCCCACCGGCACGGTGCTCGCCCTGTCCAGCAGCATGGAGCCCCAGCTGCACGGGGCCCGCCTCGAACTGGGCCCAGTCGTCGCCCGTTCGATACAGGAGCCGAAGCCCCAGCACGTCCTGGTAGAAGGTCACCGCTCGTTCCATGTCGGAGACGAAGAAGTAGACGAGATCGGCTCCTTTCAGCCCGCTCATGTCCCCTCCTCGTTCGCCAGCACGATCACTGCGGCGGACGTGGTGGGCACGCCTCGCCAGCTCTGGACCAGGGCGACGTACGCCTCGTCCACCTGCCGCTCGCCCGCCTCCCCCCGCAGCTGCTCCACGCACTCCAGGAGCCGGGCCAGGCCGTTCGCCTCGAACAGGTTCCCCTGGCCCAGGGAGCCGCCCGAGACGTTCACCGGGAGCTCGCCGTCCGCCTCGAGCACACCCCCCTCCAGCATCTCGGCCAGCTCGCCCACCGGCCCCAACCCGAGGGCCTCGAGGTGCTGGAGCTCCTTGAACGCGAAGACGTCGTCGACTTCGGCGAGATCAATCTCCTCCCTCGGATCCTCTACACCCGCCATCGCGTAAGCGCGCTCCGCCGCCCGCGCGACGAAATCCGCCTCCCCCCACGTCCGGCTCTCCAGCGTGGGACTCCCCGACGACCACCCCGCGCCAAGTGCCCATACCGGAGCCTCGGTGAGGTCGCCGGCCCGCTCCTCGGCGGCGAGCACGACCACGACGCAGCCGTCGGCCCTCCCCGCCACCTCGAGCTCCCGGAGCGGCCAGTACACCGGCCCGGAGTCCTCGACATCCTCGGCCGTGACGTCGGCGGGATACGCGGCCCTGGGGTTGTCGAGGGCGTTCGTCCTGTTCTTGGCGGCGACCATCGCACAGTGCTCCTCGGTGAGCCCGGTCCGCTCGAGGAAGGCGTTCATATCCAGGCCGGCGACGGCCAGGGCGGGAACGCCGAGCGGTCGGTTGAACACCGGATCCATGGCGAACTGCTCGATCGCGCCGAGGGTGATGACGTCGGAGACCTTGCTGTGGGCCTCGACGGCCACCACCCGGGCCGCCCCGGAGCGAATCAGCATGAGCGCGGTGGCCGCCCCGAACAGCCCGTCGGCGGCCACCGTCTGCACGGGCCGCTGCACCGCCCCGAGCTGGTCGGGCACGTACTCATCGAAGATGCTCGTGCCTTCCAGGTAGTCCTCGGAGCAGCAGACGAACGAATCGACGTCGGCTCGCGGATCGACCTGTGCGTCCGCGTAGGC
>JBOGVH010000242.1:0-2906 GCA_050695235.1 Actinomycetota bacterium | reverse complement strand
GGTCAGGTCGACGCCGTACTCCTGCTTGAGGTCCTCCGGAAGCTCGAAGGCCAGGAACTCGTCGAGCTGCCAGTGCGGGTACCAGATGGGGAAGTCGGTGCCGTACATGATCCGGTCCGGGCCCAGCCAGAACAGGAGGTTCGCCATGACGTTGGCGAAGAACCGAGGCCGGTTGTGGATGAAGGCCAGAGCCACGGCCAGCGACCCGTAGACATTGGGGCACCGGGCGGCGATCCAGCAGAAGTCGTCCAGTCTCGGAAGCCCGACGTGGTCGATGATGAAGTTGAGCTCGGGATACAGCCAGGCCGGCTCGTCGATGTCCCGGACGTCGAACCAGGCCAGGTTGAGCGGCTCCACGGCCGGGCCCTTGTGGAAGTGCATGTTCCTGATGCCAAGGTCCAGGCACTTCTCGTAGAGCGGGAACACCATCGGGTCGTTCGCCTTCCACCCGCGGGACTCGCCCCGCCACTCGGCCGTGTACCACTTGAACCCCTGCATGCCGAGCTGGGTGATCTGGCGCTCCACCTCCTTCACGGCGTCTGGGGCACGGGGGTCGACCCCACCGAGCGGGATGATCCGGTCGGGGAACCGGTCCCGGACGCGAGCGTTGCTCTCCGCCGTCACGAACCCCTTGTGGTAGAAGTCGAAGAGGACCTGCGTCGACAGGATGGCCACGTCGGCGTCGCCCTTGACGAACATCTCATCGAAGTACCAATCGACGTCCGTCTTGCGGAAGACACCCTCGTAGTCCATCTTCCACTTGGGGTCGGGGGGATTGAAGCCCTCATGGAAGGCGTAGAAGGTCTCGATGAAGGCCTCCCCGAACCGGTTCTTGCAGTTCTCTTGGCTCGCGTCCCACACCCCGGTGTGCGCGTCGAAGACGAACTTGCCGTCTTTCATGTGGCTCCCTCCTTTGGACAGGACCGTCCAGGACGACGACGGTGTGTGAGCGAGAAGGAACGATCGCGGGCGAAGCCGAGGTTCCGATCTCCCCAGGCCACCGACTCACGGCCTTCCATGCCCTCGATGGGGCGACAAGCTCCGAAAACCTGGCGATAGCGCGGGGGCGCCGCCTCCGTCACCCCGATCCAACGCCCGGCAACATTCAATGCCCGGGCAGGTGTAGAGGTCAAGTGAAGCACGGCCCCGTGGTGGGACCTCCCATGGAACCGCCGGCGAGCCTCCAGGCCCGCCGGTCGGCCGTGTACAGCCCTACACTGGGCTGACGTCAGCCCTCACATGAGAAGACGCGGATCGCCGAAGACGGTCGCTGAGATCGTCGAGCGGATCGTCGGGCCCGACCTGCCGATCGCGGTCGAGACCTACGACGGCGGCCGGATCGGGCCGGCCGACGCCCCTGCCACGTTGGTGGTCCGCTCGCCCGACGCGCTCCGCCGGATCCTGACCGCTCCGGGTGAGCTCGGGCTCGGCCGCGCCTACGTGGCCGGCGACCTCGACGTCGAGGGCGACATCTACGCGGCGCTCGGTTCCCTTCGCGAGCGGCTCCCGCGGGTCCGGCTCGGACCCACCCACCTGGTGGAAGTGGCCCGGCTCGTGGGCCTCGACGGGCTGGCGCCACTCCCGCCGCCGCCGGAGGAGGCCAGGCTCCGTGGCCGCCGGCACTCGAAGGGCCGGGACGCGCAGGCCATCGCCCACCACTACGACGTGTCGAACCGGTTCTACGGACTGGTGCTCGGACCATCCATGACCTACTCGTGCGCCGTGTGGCCGCGGACCGACGCGACGCTCGAGGAGGCGCAGGCCGCCAAGTACGAGCTGATCTGCCGGAAGCTCGACCTCGGCGAGGGGATGCGGCTCCTCGACGTGGGGTGCGGGTGGGGCGGGATGGCCATGCACGCGGCGAGGCACCACGGCACGTCGGTCGTCGGGGTTACGCTCTCCAGGCGCCAGGTCGAGTGGGCCCAGAAGGCGGTGGCCGATGCCGGCCTGGCCGACCGGGTGGAGATCCGTCTCCAGGACTACCGGGACGTCCTCGACGGCCCGTTCGATGCGATCTCCTCGATCGGCATGTTCGAACATGTGGGCCTCCGGAACCTCGGGCCGTACTTCAGCCGCCTGTACCGCCTGCTCCGGCCGGGCGGCAGGCTGTTGAACCACGGGATCAGCCGGCCCGCGCGACCCGGGGCACGCGCGAGGGACGGCGTGCCGGTCACTCCCCCGCGCTTCGCGCGGCGAAGCTTCATCGACCGATACGTGTTCCCGGACGGAGAGCTGCACGAGGTCGGAGCGGTCGTCTCGACCATGCAGGCCGCCGGCTTCGAGGTTCGGCACCTGGAGAGCCTGCGGGAGCACTACGCCCTGACGCTCCGGGCGTGGGTGGCCAACCTCGAGTCGAACTGGGAGGAGGCCGTCGCCGAGGTCGGCGCGGCACGGGCGCGGGTCTGGCGGCTGTACATGGCCGCCAGCGCCCTCAACTTCGAGGCCGGGCGGACCCAGGTGCACCAGGTCCTCGCGGTCCGAGCGGACCGGGGCCGAAGCAGCTTACCGCTCCGCCCGGGTTTCTGAAGGCGCGCCGCCCAGACCCGACCGCACGTCTTCCAGCTCTGTCTAATGACCTAGACAGTTCACCCGAAGATGTCCATCATGTCGGGGAACGCTACGTGCGATCGAGCGGGACCTGGAACCGTGCCCGGGGAGGAAGTGGCTGCGATGAGCTACAGGGTTGTGATCGAGCGGGACGAGACCGGCGTATGGGTGGCCCGGGTTCCGTCCGTGCCCGGCTGCCACACGCATGGGCGAACCCTCGAGCAGGCCCGGCGTCGGATCCGGGAAGCGCTCGAGCTCTGGGTCGATGACGCCCGGCGGGCCGAGCTCAAGTTCGAGATCCGGCTCCCGGCTGAGATCAACAAGGAGATTCATCGGGCCCGCACGACTCGGGATCGGAG
>JBOGVH010000241.1:0-3772 GCA_050695235.1 Actinomycetota bacterium | reverse complement strand
GATTCAAGGAGGAGCAGTTCTTCGAGGTGGAGGAGACCCTCCGGGAGGCCGGGCCGCCCCAGGTGAGCTTCGCGCCCGGAACCCCATCCGTCTCGTTCGGGGCCCCAGGCGGCTCGTCGTCCGCGCCGGCCGCCCCGCCCTCCACGGGGGGCCCGCCGCCACCGCCTCCACCTCCACCCCGCGATCCCACGCTACCCGCTGGGTCCGCTCCTTAGGCCGCTTCCCTCTCGGCCGTCGCCGTTCCGCAGCCCTCGAGCAGGGTGGCCCGGCGAACGTCGGTCGTGAGCAACGACCAGACGACGGCCCACCCTATGGCCACCGCGCCCATGCCCGCGGCGGTGACTCGAGGGCCGAAGGAATCGGCCAGCCACCCCGTCAGCAGGCTCGAGAGCCCGAACGTGAGCGTCACGAGCATCCCGTCGAAGGCGAAGATCCGTCCCCGGATGCGGTCGGGGACGATCCGCTGGAGCCCGTAGGAGGAGAGCGTCCACTGCGCGCCCCCGCCCACGTGCGCGAGGGCAACGGTGGGCATGGCCAGCAGCAACCCCGGGACCAGCCCGAGGAGGGTGTAGCCCAGCCCGAAGACCGCCAAGGCGAGGGCGATCGCGCCGAAGATCCGCCGATCCTGCGGCCCGAGCGCCGACCTCCCGACGAACGGACCGATCAGCGCACCCACCCCACGGGAGGCCATGAGCAGCCCGATGCCGACGTCGCCGGCGTGGTACTCGCGATGCGCCAGGAGCGGGATCAGGACGAGGACGCCGCCGGCGATCCCCCACCCGAACTTCACGGCGAGCAGGGCCAGCACCCGGTGATCCCTCCGCGCGTACTGGATGGTCTCCACCGTCGCCTCCCCGACGCCGGCGTGATCCTCTGCCGCGCGCTGCTCGGCGAACGGCCGCCGGATCCGCCAGATGAGCCAGGCCGAGGCGAGGAAGGACACCGCATCCACGATGAATGCGGTGTCCCTGCCGAACACGGCGGCCACGATGCCGCCGAGGGCGGCGCCAACCGCGAGCATCGTGCCCCACAACGAGCCCGACAGAGCGTTGGCCGTGGTCAGGTCCTCCTCCTCCACCAGATTGGGCAGCGCGGCCTCCGACGCGGGCTCGAAGGCAGCGCTGAACGAGGCCATCACCGCGAGCAGGACGAACGCGAGCCATACGAGCGAGTCGGTCCGGATCAGCAGAAACCCGAGACACACCACGGCCCTGGCCAGATCGGCGGCGACCATCAACCGGCGCCGGTCGATCCGGTCCGCGAGCACTCCCGCGATCGGCGAGAGCAGGAAGTACATGAGGTCCTGCACGGCGATGACCAGTGCCACCGCGATGGCCGAGTCCGTGAAGTGCAGGACCAGCCCGAACAGGGCGACGAGAAGGAACCAGTCGCCCCCCAGCGAGATCACGGACGCCACGTAGAGCCGTCGGAAGTCGCGGTTTCGGCGAAGCAGGGAGAGGCTGGCCCGAAGGCCTCCCTGGATCTCGACCGGCTCGCGCGCTGACACGGCGATTTGCCAGACTACAAGGGAGGGCCTGCCCACCGAAGGGGGAGGAGGCCATGCTCGAGCGGTTCACATGGTTCCGGCAGTCGGCCCTACGGTTCGCGGGCGAGGGGTTCATCGTCTACATCGATCCATGGGGGACCACCGGGGAGGACCCGCCGGCCGACGTCATCTTCATCACGCACGCGCACTCCGACCATTTCCAGCCGCGCGAGATCGAGCGGCTCAGCGGGGCGGGGACCAAGCTCGTCGCTCCACACGACGTGGCCAGGGAACTCTCCGGGAAGGTCTCCGCGGTCGGGCCGGGCGACTCGATCGAGGTCTCTGGGATCAGGGTGCAGGCCGTGCCTGCCTACAACGTGCATCCCGATCGCCTGGACAAACATCCAAAGGCCAACCGGTGGGTGGGCTACATCCTGGAGCTCGACGGGAAGGCCTACTACCACGCCGGCGACACCGACCACGTGCCCGAGCTCGACGAGGTGAGGACGGATGTAGCATTCCTGCCGATCGGGGGAACCTTCACGATGGAGCCGGCCGAGGCGGCCGGGCTGGCCAGGTCGATCTCGCCGCAGATCGCGGTGCCCATGCACTACGGGTTCGTCGTCGGTTCGCCAAAGGACGCCGAGACCTTCCGGCGGGAGGCGGAGCCGGTGACCGTCGAGGTGCTCACGCCGGTGAACCCGTTCGAGCGGGACTGAGGGAAGGAGAGGATCGCGATGGAGCTCGGATACGACGGGCCCCTGTTCATCCTGGCGTTCGACCACCGCGGCTCGTTCCAGAAGAAGTTCTTCGGCGTCACCGGGGAGCCCACGGCGCAGGAGGTCGAGCGGATCTCCGATGCGAAGCACGTCATCTTCGAGGGGTTCCTGCACGCGCTGGATGAAGGGGCGGACCGGACGAGCGCCGGACTGCTCGTCGACGAGCAGTTCGGCGGTGCGATCGCCCGCACGGCCAAGGCGGATGGGCTGATCCTGGCCATGCCCGTGGAGAAGTCGGGGCAGGACGAGTTCGACTTCGAGTTCGGCGACGAATACGGCAAGCACATCGAGGAATTCGACCCCGTCTTCACCAAGGTCCTCGTCAGGTACAACCCGGCGGGGGACGGGGCGATGAACGAGCGCCAGACCAAGCGACTGCGAGAGC
The DNA here is from genome assembly GCA_050695235.1 of Actinomycetota bacterium. Classification (GTDB taxonomy): domain Bacteria; phylum Actinomycetota; class UBA4738; order UBA4738; family HRBIN12; genus AC-69. Next base: position 1,122 of record JBOGVH010000241.1, on the reverse strand, counting down.
TCTCGGACTGGCTGCACGAGCGGGGCCGGAAGTTCCTGTTCGAGCTGCTGGTCCCGGCCACGAAGGAGCAGCTTGGAACGGTGAGCGACGACCCCGACCGATTCGACAAGGAGCTCCGTCCCCAGCTCATGCTGGCGGCCATCGCCGAGCTCCAGCAGTCCGGCGTGGAGCCCGACGTCTGGAAGATCGAGGGGATCGACCGGCGGGAGGACTGCGAGGCCATCGCCACGCAGGCCCGGATGGGCGGCCGGGACAAGGTGGCCTGTGTCGTCCTGGGCCGGGGGGCCGACGAGGCCGCCGTGGACCACTGGCTCCGAACGGGTGGCGGCGTTCCCGGATACATTGGGTTCGCCATCGGTCGGACCATCTGGTGGAACCCGCTGAAGGAGTTCGTGGACGGCACGGCCACGCGCGAGGATGCCGCGGCCCGCATCTCCGCGAACTACCGGCGGTTCGTCGACGTGTACACGGGAAGGTAGAAGGGAGATTCGATGGCGGTCATCAAGACGATCGACCTGGTCGGCGTGTCCTCGGAGTCGTGGAGGGACGCCGCGCATCAGGCGCTGAACGAGGCGTCGAAGACGATCCGAGGGATCGAGGGGATGGACATCCTCGGAACCTCGGCCGTGGTCGACGGCAACAAGATCACGGAGTACCACACGCACGTGGAGATCCGGTTCCGCCTGGAGCGATAAGCAGGGCGGTCATGCCGGCCTCGATCGTCGTCGGGACCCAGTGGGGGGACGAGGGCAAGGGCAAGGTCACCGACTACCTGGCCGACCACATGCGGTTCGTGGTTCGGTACCAGGGCGGCAACAACGCCGGACACACCGTGGTGGCCGAAGGGCACCTGTTGAAGCTTCACCTCGTCCCCTCAGGGATCCTGTATCCCCACCTCACCTCGGTCATCGCCGACGGCGTGGTCGTGGATCCCGGCGTCCTATTGGAAGAGATGGACACGTTGTCCGGCCTGGGGATCGACGTCTCGCGCCTCGTGGTGTCGGGCAACGCGCACCTGATCATGCCCTACCACCTCGAGCTGGAGAAGGTGACCGAGCGCCACCTCGGCAGGCATGCGCTGGGGACGACCAAGCGAGGCATCGGCCCCGCCTACGCCGACAA
>JBOGVH010000240.1:0-2199 GCA_050695235.1 Actinomycetota bacterium | reverse complement strand
GGCCACCATCCCGTCCGGGAGGAGCGCTTCGAGTGAGGCGACTCGGATCGAGCGGCGCTCCCCCGGGGAACCGGTCTTCCGTATCGGTCAGGGGCGCCGTCAGGTGCGACTACAATCCTGCGTCGTGGGCAAGCTGGCCGCCTCGATCCTCTCGGCGGACTTCGCGCACCTCGCCGATCAGGTAAAGCTGGTGGAGGCCCATGCCGACTTCATCCACATCGACGTGATGGACGCCCACTTCGTCCCGCCCCTCACGGTCGGTCCCGTGGTGGTCGAATCCCTCCGTCCCGTGACCGGCCTGCCGCTCCATTGCCATCTGATGATCGAGCGACCCGAGCGCCTGTTCGACGACTTCTCCGCTGCCGGGACCGACATGGTCACGTGCCACGTGGAGGCCCTGGAGGACCCCGCGCCGATCGTCCGCAAGGCCAGGGACATGGGGATGCGAGCCGGGCTGGCCGTGAATCCGGACACCCCGGTGGAGGCGGTGTTCCCCCACCTCGACGACCTGGACGACGTGATCGTGATGAGCGTTCGGCCGGGGTGGGCAGGCCAGGCGTTCATCCCGGAAGTCCTTCCGAAGATCGAGATCCTCCGGCGGGAGATCGACCGCAGGGGATTGTCCACGGACGTGGAAGTCGACGGGGGGATCGACCCCGGGACCGGGGCGCGATGCATCGGCGCTGGGGCCACGATCCTGGCCGCCGCCTCCTCGATCTTCACGGCCGGGGATCCGGCGGAGGCCGCGCGGGCCCTGGCCGCGGTGGCAACGCAGGGGGGTGCCTGATGCCGGAGACCATCCTGGTGGTCGACGATGACCCGGACATCGCGCGGTTCGTGGAGGTCAACCTGCGGTCGGCGGGCTACGACGTGGCGGTGGCTTCAGACGGGGAGGAGGCCCTCCAGCGCGCGAGCGAGATGCGGCCGGATCTCGTGCTCCTGGACGTGATGATGCCGAGGATCGACGGGTTCGAGGTGGCGCAGCGGCTGCGCCGAAACCCCGTGACCGCGAACACCTCGATCATCATGCTCACGGCGAAGGCCCTGTCGACCGACAAAGTGCTCGGCCTGACCGCGGGGGCCGACGACTACATCATCAAGCCGTTCGACCCCATCGAGCTCTTGGCCCGGGTCAAGGGAACGCTCCGTCGGGCCAAGGAGATGCGCAACCTCTCCCCGCTCACCGGCCTCCCCGGCAACATCCGGATCCAGGAGGAGATCGAGCGGATGGTCCGCGACGGCCGCTCCTTCGCCGTGCTGTATTGCGACCTCGACAACTTCAAGGCATACAACGACCAGAAGGGATTCGTCAGGGGTGACCGCCTGATCCAAGCCACGGCCCGCATCATCCAGGACGCCGTGGTGGAGTTCGCCGGCGCGGAGGGGTTCGTCGGCCATGTTGGTGGCGACGACTTCGTGGCTATCACGCCGCCCGACGTGGCGGAGGAGGCGGCGAAGCGGATCGTGGAGCGGTTCGACGCCCAGATCCACGAGTTCTATGGGCCCGAGGACCTGGAACGGGGGTTCGTCGAGGTCGAGGACCGCAAGGGCGTGCTCCAGCGGCTGCCCCTTGTCGGTGTGTCGAGCGGGATCGCCACCACGACGACGCGGCGGTTCGCCCACTACGGTGAGGCCGTCGCCGTGGCCACGGAGATGAAGCAGTTCGCCAAGCGCGAGTCCGGCTCCTCCTACGCGATCGACCGTCGCGCCTCCACCTGATCGGTCGACATCGGCAGGTGAGCCCCGGCGCCCCGAGGTCCACCCGCCTATACTGAAGACGAAGAGCTCGTCTTCGGGGCGGGGTGCAAGTCCCCACCGGCGGTGACAGTCCGCGACCCTCCGAGAGCCACTCGGGGGTGGACCCGGCGAGATTCCGGGACCGACCGTGAGAGTCGGGATGGGAGAGGACGGGCGGTGCTGGCCCCGGCGCTCGCCGGGGCTGCCCCTGCCCTCTCTCCCTCGCGTCTCGTCCCGGGAAAGGTTCGTGGTGGACGACGAGGCGTACCTGGAGCGGGCCCTGGGGCTCGCCGAGCGGGGGCGGGGGTTGACCTCGCCCAACCCCCTGGTCGGCGCCGTCGTCGTGGCCGAGAGCCGCATCCGGGGCGAGGGGTTCCACGAGGGACCGGGTCGGCCGCACGCCGAGATCGTGGCCCTGGAGGAAGCGGGCGACGATGCTCGCGGGGCCACGCTGTACACGAC
>JBOGVH010000239.1:0-6743 GCA_050695235.1 Actinomycetota bacterium | reverse complement strand
CTACGGGATGACCGGCGTGAGCTCGGCGATGGCGCACGATCCGCGCCACCGCTGGATCCACTCGGCCGGCGGCCCCCGCCGGCTCCGGCGACGGTCCACCAGGAGCTTCGCGGCCTCCTCCCACTCGGGGCCCTCAAGCGTTCGTACCGTGGCGTGGAACTCTCGCAGCCCGGCGTCGCGGCCACGCCGCTCGGGGTTCGTGGCCTTGTAGCGGGTCACGACGATGACGTCGGAAGCGCCGGGGATGCCGGGCACGGTCTGCTCCTCCGGGCCCGGCTCGTTCTTCGACAAAACATAGATCCTCCCGTTCCGGTACACGAACCACACGGGGATCGCGTTCGACTTCCCGTTGTGATCCGGTCCCACCCAGATGACATCGGAGCCTCGCAGGCCGTCCTCGATGTCCTTTGGGAGTTTGGTCGGGGCCGGTTGGACGAACACCGGGCACTCGATCTCGCCCACGATCTCGTCGTCGATCACGAACGAAACGACGTACATGCCCGTCTCGTCGAACTCCGCATCCCCGACGAGATCACGTTCCTCTGTCAGGTCCATCATGCCGAGCATCCGGCGGACCACCGGTCCCCAGCGATGGACGAGGCGCCCAGACGGTCCGTAGAAGTCCACGCTCTCGGTGACCGAACCGGTCCCGATCTTCCAGGCCCGGTACAACACGAAGGGCAGGGCCCGTCCCGGGACGCCAAGGAGGTAGACGCCGTTCGATCCCTGTTCGCCCTGCGCGTCGTAGACCCGCTGGTCCACCACGCTGGCGAAGACGAGCTCACCGACGGTCATCGGGCGGAAAGGATATCGGAGGTCAGTGGGCCGGGGCGCGGGCCCTTACGTCAGATCCGGCCGGCACAGACCGTGGCTCTTCGAGCTCGGGGAGCGAGTGGAGCGATTCCTCGGAAAGCGTGCGGGCTTTCTACCGCCGCCCAATCGTGGAGTGGTCGTGCCTGGTGCTCTGGCCGATGATCGCCCGCTCCTCACCCGACGCCGTCTCCTCGCCCCAGTCCAGTGACATGCCGCGCTTGCTCGGCCGGAAGAGCCACCGCAGCGCCAGAACCGGATAGGCGATGACGGCGAGCCAAATCAACCGGTATCCGTTCAGAAGGGCGAACCGGGAGTTGAGGCGCACCCCAGTACGTCGTGTGAGGTCGCGCGCGAGCAACCGCAGGCCGATGGCCAGTGCGAACAGCGAGCCGAGCACCATCGAGGGCATCAGGATGGTCAGCCAAGGCTCCTTCATCGTCCTTCCTCCTCCACCTCGTTATCGACCTTCCCGTCCTCGGGATTGAGATGAAAGGGCCGCAGCCGCCCGGACCGCGGTTCCGGGGTGTTCAGCCAACACGGAAGGTGGAACCCGAGTCCAGGAGTAGGAGTGGTTCTCATGGAATGGTCCGCGCAGGGGTCATCTCGATCCTTACCACCACGCTGCTCATCGGAGCGTGTACGGGGGCGCAGCCATCTCCCGCCGCCTCGGCGCCGCCAGAACTGACAGAGTGTTCGCTTCTTTCCAGGGGCGACCGCTACGGGCAGCTCATCGTCTCGGTCCGTCCGATGACCTGAGACTAGTACCAAGCTCGCACCGAGAGCCGCGATCCCGAGAACACGCGACAGTCCCGGGCCCTCGCGGAGCGTGCGGTCTTCACCGGGTGCGGAGGGCTGAGCGGCTACTCGGAAGGCCGAGTCCTCCAGCTCGGCGTGCAGTACGCCGACTGCGCTGTTTTCAGGAAGTTGATCTCGCTTGGGCGGTTTGCTGTCCGGCGGTTGAGCGATATCGCCGCGTGACGAAGCGACTTCCGTCGATCAGACCGTACGTGCCAGCCAGAGGCGCGGTTCCGCCAGCTCGGGGAGCGACGGCAAGGACTCCGGTGAGTCCCACATACGGGCCAGCGTCACTTCGTCGCTCAGCTCCACGACCGTGTCGCAGAACGCCCTGCCTAGCCGGTACTGCTCGCGCTTCATCTCGATCCCCAGGAGCCGCTCGAACACCGGGTCGCCCTGTTCTGTCTCGCGGTAGCGGCGCATGGCCTCCTCGATCCGGCCGTAGGAGGAGAGGAGCTCCCTTCCGATCGCGTGCGTCACGTGGTCGCCGTAGCCCTCGGCCGAGGCCATGAAGGCCTGGATCCTCCCCAGCTTGAGCCGCTGCTCCTGGTCCAGCACGGCGCCGAACAGGCCCTCCTCACCTTGGAGCATATCCTGCATGGCTTGCGGATCGGACATGTCGAGGGACTCCAGACGCGTCTGGAGGCCCGAGATGTCGAGCTCCACGGTGGAGAGGAAGTCCTCAAGCAGCGATCGGAACCGTCCGAGGGCCCACGGCCGGGCGAACTCGAACCGGTGTGTGACCTCATGGAGCGCCACCCACGTCCGGAAGTCGGTGGGCGGCAAGCTCCAGTCCCGCTCAAAGGCGGCGATGTTGGGAACCACGAACAGGAGCGCGGGGGTGTCCGAGCGGGGGAGGGCGATGTCGTACAGACCAAGGACGTGTTGCGCGAGGTAGCCGAGGACGGAGCCGACCTGAGCACCGATCAGGAGCGGCGAGAGCTGTCTGACCATCTGCTGTGCGAACCCTGTCGTCTCCGCAAGCGGCGTCTCGCCCTGGGCCCGCCCCACGGCCTCGGCGAGCTTCGATGCGGCGGGCTCGACCACGGCCTTCAGCCCCTCGATGTTGGCCTGGACCCATAGTCCCCGGCGAACCGGGTCGACCCTGGGAAGGTCGTGCGGCGGCTCCAGGCCCGTGAACGCCTGGACCTTCAACTCGGCGAGACGGACGGCTTCTTCGAAGGACCGTCGATCGTCCTCGGTCGGTGCCGGGTCCTCTCCGCTCCACGAGGCCGAGGCGATCCCGATCTGGCGGGCCAGCTCCCAGTTCACCGGGCCCGTGGAGGACAGCAGAACGCGCTGGATCTCCCGGAGCAGGGGAGCATCCGCCCCGACATCCTCGGACGAGGGCCCACCCAGGTGCGGTTCGTCGCGACCTGTCATGCAGCCATTGTAGGTGGGGTCTCCCGTTACGCCGTCGCCGGTTCCGTTTCGCCCGCTCCCTAGAATGGAGCCATGCCAGACCGACTGTGGATCCGGGTCACGTCAGAGCCGATCGGCGCCGATGAGGCGGCGGCGTTCGTGGCCGATCCGACTGCGGGCGGCTCCTGTCTCTTCCTGGGTACCGTCCGCGACCACTCCGCTGCGGGTGCGGTCAGAGGTCTCACGTACGAGGCGTGGGAGGAGATGGCCGCCAAGCGCCTGGAGGAGATCGGCGGGGAGATGCTCGAGAAGTGGCCGGTCCGCAAGGTCGCGCTCTTGCACCGAACCGGCGACCTAGGCATCGGAGAGACCTCGGTCGTTGTCGCATCCTCTGCCCCCCATCGCGCCGACGCTTTCGACGCCTGCCGGTACGGCATCGAACGGCTGAAGGAGGACGTTCCCATCTGGAAGAAGGAGCACCTCGCCGAGGGCGAGTCCCACTGGGTGATGGGGAGCTAGTGGGCCGCGAGATCGCGATCGACCTGGGAACGGCCAACACCCTTGTGTATCGGCAGGGCGAGGGAATCGTGTTCAACGAGCCGACCGTCATCGCCTTGAACGGATCCACGGGGAAGGTCGAGTTCGCCGGGGCCGAGGCCTGGAGGATGCTCGGCGGCCCGGCCGGGAACCGCTCGGTGGTCCGCCCGCTCCACCACGGGGTCATGACGGAGTTCGACATGACGCAGCAGATGATCGCCCTGGTCTTCCGAAGGATCGGTGTGTCGCGGTTTCCCAAGCCGCGGGTCGTGGTGTCCGTGTCCTCGGAGAGCAGCCCTGTCGAGCTCCGGGCCGTCCGGGAGGCGATTCGGTTTGCCGGCGGACGGAGCCCGGTGCTGGTCGAGGAGGGCCTGGCGGCGGCGATCGGGGCCGGGCTGCCCATCCACGAGCCGGTGGGCAACCTCATCATCGACATCGGGGGCGGGACGACGGAGATGGCCGTGGTGTCCATGGGCGGGGTGGTGAGCGGCCGTTCGGTCCCAACCGGGGGGTTCGACATGGACGCGGCCATCCGGGACCACTTCCGGCTGCGGTACGGCGTGGCCATCGGGGAGCGGGCGGCAGAGGAGTTGAAGGTGGCCATCGGAGCCGCGTTCCCCACGCCGGACCGAATGGTCGCCGTAGTGGCAGGGCGGGAGATCGCGAGCGGCGCGCCGAGAAAGGTCCGGGTCACCGAGGACGAGGTCCGCCTGGCCATGGCCGAGCCGGTCCAGGCCATCGTCGAGGCGGCGCGCCAGACCCTGGCGGAAGCTCCCCCGGAGCTCACCCATGACGTCCTGGAGACCGGGATGTTCCTGACGGGAGGAGGCGGCCTGGTTCGAGGGATGGACCTGCTCCTGGCGCAGGAGTGCGAGGTCCCCGTCCATCTGACGGAGCGTCCGCTCGAGACGGTCGTCCTGGGAGCGGGGGCCATGCTCGACCACCTGGACGAGTATCGAAGCTCGTTCCAGCTCGTCAGGCGACGCTGAACGGGATCACTTGCCTAGGAACCGGGCCAGGTTCTGGTTGATGACATGCCCCACCTGGTAGACGGCCAACGCCAGGAATGCTGCGGACGTCAGGACCAACAGGATCAGGCCTCCGAGGCCCATCAGCCGGGTGCGGAGGGTGGGCGGCGTACTGATCACCGGAACGTAGGCGAACGAGTCCCCAGGAGCGACGCCCTCGCCGGGACCGAACCCCACGGCTCGTGATTCGTCCTCGGGTCCTGGCCGCCCGGCTGTGGGACGATCCGGGCGTACATGTTCGGCGAGGAGCACGTCGTCCTCGTCGTCGCGAAGCGACAGCGCATAGGCGATGAGGCCCACGCCGAGGGCGATCCCGATGATGGCCAGGGGATTCATCAGCGACCTTCCGACGAGAGCCTACGCCGTCGGGTTCCCCTTGGGGCGGATGCCGTGCCCGTAGCATGGGGAGCAGATGCCACCCGCTCGGCGCCTCATCAAGATCGGACTGGTCATTGCCCTGGTCGTCGTATTCGTCCTTTCCGGCACGGTGTGGCTGCCGCTGTATTCGCTTGGTCCCGGCCCGGCCAGGGAGGTCCTGCCCCTCATCCAGGTGTCCGGCCATCCCGAGTACGGATCGTCCGGCCGCTTCGTGATGACCTCCGTGCGGTTCCGCCAGCTCACGGCGCTCGGAGCCTTCCTCGCCTGGCTCGATCCCGATCTTGCCGTGGTGTCGAGGTCGGTCCTGTTCACGCCGGGGGAGACCAGGACCGAGGAGCATCAACGGGCCGTCTCGCAGATGGACCAGAGCAAGCTCGACGCGACCTCCGTCGTGCTCTCGGACCTGACCGGCTACCCGAAGGATCACCGCCCCGGCGCACTGGTCGAAGCCGTCGTGCCCGGCTGCGCCGCCGACGGGGAGCTGTACCCCGGTGACCTGATCCGGGCCATCGACGGCCAGCCCGTCGGAGGTGCCGCCCAGGCCAGCCGGCTCATCGAGTCCGCGCGCTCCGGGTCGACCCTCACGTTCGACATCAGGGCCGGCGGGGAGCAGCACATCGTGGACCTGCGGCGAGCACCCTGTGGCGGGAGGGACGAACCCCTCGTCGGCGTGTCGCTCATCTCGAACTTCCCGTTCCGGGTGCTGATCGAGAGCGGGGATGTCGGAGGGCCATCGGCCGGCCTGATGTGGGCTCTCGGCCTCTACGACCTCCTCACTCCGGGCGACCTGACGGCCGGCCGGACGATCGCCGGGACGGGGCAGATCGGATTGGACGGCAGGGTCCACTCCATCGGCGGCATCGAGGAAAAGGTCGTTGCCGCCGATCATGCGGGAGCGTCGGTGTTCCTCGTCCCCGAAGAGAACATCGCGGCAGCGAGGTCGACGGGGGGCGACGGCATGATCGTGGAGCCGGTCTCATCGTTCCGGGATGCCGTGGATTACCTGCGGAGCAGGTCGTGACCGCGTCGGCCCCGCCGAAGCCCCCGGTGATAGGCTGACGCGTTCCCGGAACCGAAAGGACGGGTGTGGCTCGCGTCGTCCAAGCCGGACGCGGCCGGCGGTGGCTGATCATCGCCGGGGTCGCGCTGGTAGTGGTCCTTGTGGGCCTCACCGCGCTGTCCGGGTTCTTCGTCGACCTGTTGTGGTTCCGAGAGGTCGGCTTCAGCCAGGTCTTCTGGAGCATCCTTCGGACCAAGATTGCCCTCGGCCTCATCTTCGGGGCCGCGTTCTTCGCCATCCTGTACGCGAACCTGCTGATCGTCCGGCTCCTCACACCGAGCTACCGGGCCATCGGCCCCGAGCAGGAAGTGATCGAGCGGTACCGGCTGGCATTCGAGCCCTACGCGTGGTGGCTCCTCCCGGTGATCGCGGGCGTCATCGCCTTCTTCGTCGGTCTGGGGGTGACCACCCAGTGGAGGACGTTCCTGTTGTGGCGCAACTCCTCCGGCATCACGTTCGGCTTCACGGACCCCCTGTTCAACCGGGATCCCGCGTTCTACGTGTTCGGGCTCCCATGGCTGGAGTTCGTCCAGGGGTGGTTGTTCTCCTCGCTCGTCGGGATCACGTTCATCACGGCGGTCGCCCACTACCTGTGGGGTGGGATCCGGCCCCAGGCCCCTGCGTTCACCGAGAAGGTCACGCCGCAGGTCAAGGCACACCTGTCGGTCCTGCTCGGGCTGATCGTGCTGACGAAGGCATGGGGGTACTACCTCGGGACGTTCGACCTGCTGACATCGAAGCGTGGGGTGGTCGAGGGCGCCTCCTACACC
>JBOGVH010000238.1:0-4068 GCA_050695235.1 Actinomycetota bacterium | reverse complement strand
GTCGTCGGTCGCCCTCGCGGCGAGCTTCCTCCTGTGGGTCCCGGCTCTTGGCCTGGGGGCGGCGGTCGCGGCGTTCCTGTTCGGATTCACCTGGGTGGGGCTGTTCTACGGCTCGGAGGTCATGCCGAACCTGTGGGCCGCCGCCTTGGCCGTGGCGGCCGCCGGAGCGTTCGTCCGCTGGGTGGAGGACGGCGCTCGGTGGGCCGCGATCGCCGCCGCGGTCCTGGTCGGCCTGATGGCACTGGTCCGGCCGGCTGACGCCCTGGTGCTGAGCGGTGTGCTTGCGCTGTACGTCCTACTGTTCCGCCGTTCGTCGAGTCGCGAGCTGGTGCCGGTGGGTGCGGGGCTGGCCATCGGCTGCGGGGCCTGGCTCGTCGAGATGTCCGTGCGCTTCGGTGGTCCGGCGCGGGCGATACGCGAGGCTGCCACCCTCGGGCATCTGACCGCGCTCGGAGTGGGGGAGCGGGTGCTCCAGAACCTCGCCCTCACGAACGGGCCGACCATCGGCCCGGAAGTGCACCCCGACCTGCCACTCGCCGGCGTGCTGTGGTGGGGGACCACGGCGGTCCTCGCCGGAGTGGCCGTGGTGCGAACGCGTTCTCCGATGCGAGGAGCGGTCCTGTGCGCCGTGCTTGGGGGCTCGGCCCTGGCTGCCGAGTACCTCGTCCTCGTATCGGGCCTTGCGCCCCGGTTCCTGCTCCCGGCCTACGCCCTGCTCTCGCTCCCTGCGGCCACCGGCCTGATCTCGCTCCTGACCGGGGGCGCCGCCCGTCGGATCGGTGGCGCTGCCGCCGTGGCCGTCCTCGCCGGATTGACCGTATGGCAGGTGGGGACGGCGCGCACGATCGGGACCAACGCGGCGGCCGCCCGCGAGGCGGTCGCCTCCGTCGGGGGCGAGGTGCGCGGGCTCGCGGATGGCCATCGCTGCGTGGTCGCCAGCGCCGCCGCCTTCCCTCAGCTGGCGTTCGCGTCGCGATGCGCCGGGCGGGGCCTGGCGGGGACCGATGCGGCGTCTCTTGCGGCCCTTCGCGGCTCCGTTTCGCCGAGCGAGCGGCTGTTCGTCGCCCTTCCGACGTCGCCCCCGGCCGGGTCGCCGCTCTCGTCGATGCCCGCAGCCTCCGTGGAGGGGTGGTTCGTGTTCGAGCTCCCGGCCGCGCCCTGAGCGCTCCGCCCTCGGTCCCGAGCGACGTTGTGACAGGATACGCCGGACCTTTGGCTCGGATCAGGAGGGGGAAGGTGACGGACCGTTCGACGACGTGGATGGATCGACCGTTCTCCCGCCGGCAGCTGCTTCGAGGCGCCGGGCGGGGCGGGATGGGGGTGGCAGCTGCCGCCTTCCTCGCGGCGTGCGCCGGCGCAGAGACCCCGGGGGCCGCGCCCAGCACCCTCCCACCCCTCTCGCACCAGCTCACGGTGGCCCAGTGGCCGTTGTACATCGACAGGGCAAAGGGCGGCCACCGGCCAACGCTCGAGGCCTTCCAATCCAAGTACGACATCGACGTGACATACCGGGAGATCATCAACGACAACCAGGAGTTCTTCGCCAAGCTCGTTCCGCTGTTCCAGGCCAACCAACCCACGGGGTGGGACCTCATCACGCTCTCCGACTGGGTGGTCACGCGGATGAACCGGGGTGGGTGGCTGGAGGAGCTCCACCACGACCGGCTGCCGAACGTCGAGGCGAACCTCCTGCCGGCGTTCAGGGATCCCGCGTATGACCCCGGCAACGCCCACAGCGTGCCCTGGCAGGGCGGGATCACCGGCATCGCGTACAACCCCAAGCTCACCGGCTTCGAGCTGAAACGCTTCGCCGACCTGTGGGACGAGCGGTTGGCCGGTCACGTCGGCATGCTCACCGAGATGGTGGACACGATGACCCTGACCCTGCTGATGCTGGGAGTGGATCCGCAGCAGGCAACGATCGACGACGCCACTCGAGCACAGCAGAAGCTCGTCGAGCAGCGCGACGCGGGCGTCGTGCGCAAGTACTACGGGCAGGACTATACCGACGCCATGGTGAACGGGGACACGTGGGCCACGATGGCCTGGTCCGGCGACGTCTTCTATTACAAGTACCTCGGCGGGGCGCCGGACCTCGAGTTCGTTGTGCCCGAGGAGGGCGGGATCATCTGGGTGACGCCGATGGAGATCCCCCAGCTCGCCGAGCACCCCACCGACGCACACCTCTTCTTGGACTGGTTCTACCGCCCAGAGATCGCGGTGCAGGTCACCGACTGGGTCCTGTACATGACGCCGGTGAAGGGCGTGCAGGACCTCATGGCGGGGAAGGCCCGGGAGTCCAAGGGCGGGAACCGTCGGTATTACGAGACCCTGTCCCAGAGCCCGCTGCTGTTCCCTCCCGACGATCCCTCGGAGGCGAACCTGCACGAGTACAAGGCCCTGTCCGAGGAGGAGTTCCAGCAGTACTTCGACCTGTTCAACCAGGTCACGGAGGCCTGAGCCGGGTCAGACCGGCTGGAGTTCGCGCCGCCCCTTGCGGACGAACTCCCGCCAGTACTCCTGTCCCTCTTCGGGCAGCGTGTAGACGGGGTCGTAGTACGGATACTCCCGAGAGAGCGCGTCGGGGTCGTCGAACTCGATCCCCGTGCGGTAGTTCTTCGTCCAGGAGGAGATGCCGAGGGTCCGATCGTAGTTCTTCGCCATGTGGACCCACCGCTTGCCCACGAACGGCACGTCGCAGACCACGCGTGGGGTGGCGAACCCCGGTAGGTAGCCGAGCAATGCGTACTGAAGGTCCTGGGCTTCCCCCAAGGAGGTCCGCCAGTGCTCCGAGTTGGGGATCATGTCGCACATGTAGAAGTAGTAGGGCATGACCTTGCCGTGGTCGAGCAGGGTGAAGCAGAGCTCGAGGAGCGCCTCGGGTGTCGTGTTCACCCCGCGGAGCAGGACCCCCTGGTTCCGAACGTCGCGATACCCCATGTCCAGGAGCTTCCCTACGGCCCTGGCCACGAGCGGGGTGACCTGCTGGGCCGCGTTGATGTGCGTGTGGATGGCGATGTCCACGTCGCGCTCGCGGGCTCGCCTGGCCATCGTCTCGTAGCCCTTCAGCACGTCGTCCTGGAGGAAGTGCTGCGGGAGGCCCATCAACCCCTTCGTGGCCAGCCGGATGTCACGGATGTTCGGGACGTCGAGCAAGCCGAGGACGAACTCCTCGAGGCGCTTGACCGGGATGTTCGCCACGTCGCCGCCGGAGACCACCACGTCCCGCACGGAGGGGGTCCGCCGCAGGTACACCAGCATTGCGTCCCAGCGCTCCTGCTGCTTCGCCTCGAACTTGTACTTGAGGACCTGTGCCGTGTCGTTCCCCACGAGGTCCATCCGGGTGCAGTGGCCGCAGTACTGCGGGCACGTCGAGATCATCTCGGCCAGCACCTTCGTGGGGTACCGGTGGGTGAGACCCTCCACGGCCCACATCTCGGCCTCGTGGAGGCTGTCGCGCGCCGCCATGGGGTGAGAGGTCCACTCCGGATGCCGGTCGGAATAGGTGGGCGCCATGTACCTGCGGACGGGGTCGGCCCGCATGTCGCGCTGGTCCATCGTGTTGATCATCTGAGGCGGGATGAGCATCGACATCGTGGCCCGCTCCTGCTGATCGCGCTCGATGTCGGCGAGCAGTTCGTCGTCGAGGTGATCGCCCAGCGCCCGCTTGAACTCGGCCAGGTTCTTCACCGTGTGAGCGCGCTGCCACTGGGCGCTCTCCCATTCCTCGCTGGTGACACCGGCATAGCCTGGGAGGCGGGCCCAGTCGGGCTCGACGAACTCCCGCTTTAGGGGATAGGGGAACGGCTGCTCGGTGGCGTGGGCCTTGCCCGACTCGTGCCTGGGCCGATCCACCTTGCCGCGGACGGCGTGCTCCTCGCTCACCCGACCTCCCTTCATCCCTACTCGGCCGCCCTCAGGGAAACCTGAAGCGGCGAACGGAACGACACTCAATCCTAACCCAAGGAGGGTCTGTCCGGCTTCTAAGTGAAATGGCCGAAGGATCTTCGGCCCGAGCCTATTTCTGGGCCGTCTCGGGCGGCGGAGCGGACGAGGGTGGGGCGCCGC
>JBOGVH010000237.1:0-3543 GCA_050695235.1 Actinomycetota bacterium | reverse complement strand
GGCTCGGACCGGTCCGCATCCCTCACGTCAGGCCACCGACAGGAGTCGGGCGAACCGGGCCACGGTGAGCGGATGCGCGATGAGCCCGGAGATCCGGATCTGGCGCCGGAGCACCTTCGCCAGGACGGCGCGGCCATCGCTCGACATCGGGTCCGGCAGACCGAACCGGAGCGGGGCGGACGACAGGAGCAGCAGCGCGTCGGAGTCGGCATGCACGCGCACGCGAGGCCGACCGGGCCGGGACGACCCGTTGGAGACCGAGACCTGCCCCGGCGAGAGCGCGATCCGGACCGAGACCCCGGCGTCGGCCGCGACCAACTCGACCACGGCCGGTCGGAGCAGTGATCGCCGCTCGGGGTGCTGGCGAAGGTTCGCCTCGATCAGGCCTCCGACCATGGCCGCCAACCCGTTCGGCTCCTGGTCGGCGAACACCACGCTCATGGCACGAGCAGGACCTTGGAGGCTACCCGGGAGTCGAACAGCTCGTACCCGACCGGCGCGTCGTCCAGTGAGAGGCGGTGCGAGATGATCGGCATGGGGTCGATACGTCCGGCCCGGACCTCGGCCAGTGCCTGGTCCCACCACGCGTGCACGGGGCAGATGCCCCCGAACCGGATCTGCAGGGCGCGGGCCCACCACACGCCCGCGGGGACATCCACCGTCTCGCTCGTGAACATCCCCAGGACCGTGACGATGCCGCCCCGCCTGACCGCGTCGACGGCGGTGAACAGGGCGCTCGGGTCCCCCACCGCCTCGATCACGACGTCCGCGCCACGCCCGCCCGTTCGCTCGGCCACGGCCATCTGGGGGTGTCGTTCGGACACGTCGACCGCCACCGCGCCGACCTTCTCGGCCAGGGCCAGCCGATCGGGCTGCATGTCGAGTGCGAGCACCTGACCGGCGCCGTGCACCATCGCCGCCTGCACGCTGAAGAACCCCACCGGCCCGGCTCCCACGACGGCGACCGCGTCGCCCTCCCGGATCCCCGAGATGGCCGCACCGTAGAACCCGGTGGTCAGGACGTCGCCGAGGAAGAGCGCCCGCTCGTCGTCGACGTCGTCGGGCACCCCGAGCAGGTTCGTATCGGCGTACGGCACACGGATCCGCTCCGCCTGCGCCCCCCCGAGGCTCCCCCCGAAGATCCCGGCCCCCAGATTGCGGAAGTCCTCGCACAGCTGGGTCTGCCCTCGCCGGCAGAACCAGCACCGGCCGCAGGCGATGTCGAACGCGACGACCACGCGGTCCCCCGGGGCGAACCGTTCCACCTGCGGCCCCACGGCCTCCACCACCCCCATGGCCTCGTGACCGATGGGCTCGCCCGGCTCGAGCGGGGCCTTGCCGTGGAGGAAATGCAGATCCGACCGGCAGATCGCCGCGACCGAGACCCGGACGAGCGCGTCGTCCGGCTCCTCGATCCGGGGATCGGGTACGGCGCGGACCGAGACCCTGCCGAGCTCCTCGAAGACGACGGCCCGCACGCGAGTCCCGACGCTAGGGCGCGCCGCTTTCCGCGGGCTCGTCGAGGAACTCGGTGGGCACCGTGGTCGTGAGATGGACGAGCTCGTTTGCCGCGCGCACGTACCGGATCATCGTGGGCAGGTCGCCCTGGAGCTTGAGCTTGCCCTGCATCATGCCCTTCACGGGGTCGAGGTCCCCGGCCAGGACCTCCTTCCACCTGGTGTACGGGGCGCGCACGATGTACCGGGCCTTCGCGCCCTCCTCGGGAGCCACGATGCGGCCGGCCCGGCACTTGCCGTGCCACAGGTCGAGCCAGGCCCACGTGTCAGAGGGCACGTTCTTGTCGGGTTCGGCCTCGAACACGAAGGCCACATCCCCCTCCCAGTCCCCGGCGGCATCCCGGTACTCGTCCGAGGCGTTGATGCGCACCACGTAGAGCTCGATCCACTCGTCACTCGGAAAGACGGCCACCGCATCCCCCTCCATCGCCGATTCCATCACATCCGTACCGAGCTCACCGCAGGGCCAGGATGAGCGTCAACCCGATCACGTTGAACGTCGCGTGCGCCACCATGCTGGCCACGATGTTCCCTCGCCGCTGATAGAACCAGGCCAGGGCGACCCCCGTGAACACCATGACGCCCATCAGGAGCACGCTGCCGTACCAGGAGGGCGCCGGCACGTAATGGATGAGCCCGAACGCCAACCCGGAGCCCCCGGCACCGACGGCGAAACCGTACCGGTCGGCCAGGGAGCGGAACAGGATGCCCCGGAAGAACAGCTCCTCGTGGATCGGGGCGATCACCAGGGAGTAGGCGATGGAGACGGCCACGCCCGCTGCCGAGAGGTGGTCGGGCAGCTGGCGCGGGGATCGGATGGTCCGGCCCGTGACCAGTTCGAGCAGCAGGTTCAGGGCGATCCCCACACCGAACACGACCACCGGGTACAGCAGCGCGCCGAAGCCGGTGCCGGCCCGGACCTCGGGCCAGATCCGGCGGGGCAGCCCGATCACGTCCCTCCATCGGGGATGGAACCTTTGGAGCCACAACACCAGAAGTGCCACGTTGACGAGGCCGATGATCGCCGACGCCGACAGGTTCGCCAGCCCCCGAGACCGGATGACCTGGAAGATCGGCAGCGCGGCGAACGCGCTAACGACCATGATGAGCAGGTACACCAGGAGGGCCTCCCACCACCGCCAGGTGGCAAGAGGGCGCTCGGGCGCCGGCATCTCCGTGATGGAGGCACCTTGCGCCGGCAGGTCCGGGCGCGGCGGGACGCGGTCGCTCATGGTGTCCCCATCTTCGCGGGTTCCTCGACGAGGGACACGTAGACCAGCCCCCCGAGTCCCAATCCGAAGGCCAGCCCGATAGCCGCCGCCCCGGTGTCGTTGGCCACGTAGGCCACGATCCCGGAGAGGAGGGCGACGAGCAGCGCGTCGCGCCAGGCCGGGTGGCGGTGGAACGCCTGCTGCACGAGCGGAGGCGGGCGAAGCACCGCGAGGAGGGTCGCCGGCAGCCCGATCACCGGCACGAGAGCGAACGGGTTCTGCTCGATGAGGTGCCATCCCGTGGAGAGCCGGTGGGTGAACGTCCGCCACGCATCCCCGAGGCGCCAGCCCGTCGCCTCCTCGAACCGGGTGATGTGGGTCGGCGTCGACGTCAGGAACCGGTGGGCGAACACGATCATCGCGGTCCCCACCACCACGAGGGCGGCGGTGACGCCGGCCTCCCGCCAGCCCAACCGGCCCCTCGTCCGCAGGGAGAGCCACAGGCCGGCGGCGGCGAAGAGCGAGACGGCGGCCCCGATGTTGGCACCGGCGAACGGTAGCCCGGCGAACAGGGCCACCGCGACGACGAGTGCGAACCCCCACCCGGGGGCCAGCCGGAAGGCCACGTACAACGACGCGCCGATCAGTAGTCCGACGAACACGTTCGGAAGACCGAAGAACCGGCCCCCGTCGAGCTCCGAGCCGCCCAGGAACGGCGTGAGGGCGGCCGTCCACCCCATCGCCGCCTCCACGAGGAAGAACAGGAGGACCGCGATACCGATGGCGGCCGGCGGCAGCATCGCGTCGCGCCGCCC
>JBOGVH010000236.1:0-5943 GCA_050695235.1 Actinomycetota bacterium | reverse complement strand
ACGAGAGCCTGAACTGACGAGCTCGGGCGCCCGGCGAAGGGTGGCCAGGGGCAGAATCGAACTGCCGACACCGCGGTTTTCAGCCGCGTGCTCTGCCAACTGAGCTACCTGGCCCCGGCCGGCCTGCCGGCCGGACGGCGTGGTCCGGCCTTCGGCCGCCTGGCGCGGGTGACGGGATTTGAACCCGCGATTACCGCCTTGACAGGGCGGTGAGGACGGCCAGGCTCCTCCACACCCGCGAGTCTTCGGTTGTCGCGTGCCCCCAACGGGATTCGAACCCGTGTCGCCGCCTTGAAAGGGCGAAATCCTAGGCCGCTAGACGATGGGGGCCCCGGACGCCGAGGCGCCCGACCCGCCCCCGGCCTTGGGGCAGCGCCGGAAGTATAGCCCCGGCCGGGGCCGGCCCGAACCAGTCATGGGTTCCGCCCACCCAATCCCCCTTCCGGGTCTCGCGCGAGTGGGCTACAGAACGAGCCGGGGGGCGCCGATGGACAGGTATGCGAGCGCTGCTGGAACTCCTGGGGGTCATCCGGCCCGATCCGGGCCGGCGGGAGCCGGTGGCGCTCCCCGCCTGGGCCCGGCGGATCGTCCCGCTGCTCGTGATGGTCCTGACCCTCGCGTCCACCGCCCTGTACGCGCTGGTGCGGACCATTGCCTCCTAGTTCGGCCCGTCAGATCCACCTCTTGCCTCAGTCGGTCTCCAACATGCAGGTCGGCATCAGCCGCGCACTCCAGCACGTGGCGGACGTCGGCCCGAGGAAGGAGCAGCCGCCCCGGAAGGAGCGTCTTGGTGCCGGTCACCCGGAGCCCCTCGTCGAGCAGGACGGCGAGCACCGCGAATCGAATCCCGAACGTGTGTACCGAGCGGCTCCGAAGGAGCAGCAGGCCATGATTCGGCTCCAGCCGGTCCCGCCCGATGAGCCCCCGCATCCGCTCGCGGCGGAGGGTGGGCACCTCGACCCTCCACCGCACGCCCCGGGGATCCCGAAGCACGATCTCCCGCATCGGGCAAGACGGTAGCCCTCGCCTCGGACACGACTCCCATCCGCCGGTGGTGGGCCGGGCAGGATTCGAACCGGTGACACGAGGGGCAAGAAGCTCCCTGCAAGGGGTCTGCTGAGCTGGAGGCCTGGTTCGAAAAGGGCCGTCCACCTCGGTTTCGCATCCTCGCCGCTGCTCGCCGCTGCGCGTCGTTTCTCGTTCCGGGCGGCCGTTCTCAAGGTCGCCAGGATGTCCTTGGCGAGAGCAGCGCCGTCGATCGGCCCCCTGGCCCTGCCCGGTGGCCGTCTGGTGGGCGGCCGGCGGGCCGTCACCGCCGCCCCCTCTCCCGTGGTTCGGGTGCCGGGCCGCCGGAGACAGGAGCCGCGCGGGACCCTGGTCCGGTGGGCCGAGGCCACGGTGTGGCGCCCGGACGGTCGGGGCGGGCTGGTCGACGGTCCTCCGGGATAGCTCGGGTAGAGCTCATCTGCTAGGCCTGCAGTTCAGCGCCAAGGCAGCGAGGGAGCCGCCTGCTAGGAAGGCTCGATCTTGCGCCCGGAGCTGAGAGGACGCTTCACCGGCCGGCGGAGCACCGCCAGCTCGTGGCGCAGGACCACGATGGCAGCGAGAGTTACGTACCTGTCATTCTCTTTTCTCCGAGGACTGACTTCGATGAACTCACCGGGGTTTGTGCAACACCTCAACAGGGTCAGGTGGTTCGCCAGTCGGGCTCGGGTCGGAGGACCGTTGACGGATCCACCTGCGTTGCCCCATCGAGCAGGTTGGAGCCGGGGTGGTGCGCCGTCGTGATCTCGCCGTTCCTGGCATCCGCGCTCTCTCTGGGGCGAAACACGAACGCCAGGGTGTACATGCCCGCAACGACCAGGAGCAGTGACCGATGGCCGACCACGAGGGCGCCATACTCGAGCAGCCCACCGATCATCGCACCGAGGAGGTTCGCCCCGAACGCGACCACGGACGACCCAACGTCCTTGAATCGCTCGGCGAAGATCAGGTTCGCCACGAAGATCGGGGCGAAGGCGATGCCGGTCGCAGCGATGAAGCGGGGAACGATCGAGAGGGAAAGCAACCACTCCGGCGAGACGACCCAGGCAAGCGTGAGCGCTGCCGCGAGCGTCACATAGAGGCGGCTCGGATGGGCCAAGGAGAACCGGCGAGCCACCTCGATCGCTGCAAGGACCGATAGGAGGATCCCCGCGAAGACCAAGGCGTTCACGAACCACGTGGTTCCGAACAGCAGGGCGAACTGGACGACGTTCTTCGTCTCCAAGAGGAGGAAGGCCGCTCCCATGAAGAACAGGTCCACGTAGGTCTTCATCGCCCGCAGGGGCCCGGAACTCAGCCTGACGGCAAGGAAGGACACGAGCAGGATGAGAGCGAGCGTCAGGAGGTAGATCGGGGGGATGCCCCGGGTCCGCAGGTACACGAAAGGGTGGTCGTCGGTGGCCGGTGGTGGCACCGCCGTCTCCATTGGTTGCCATACGGTTCGACACGAGACCTGCTGGGGATCGACGCTCGTCGTGAGGACGGCGAAGTGCCCCACCAGCCCTGTCGTGTCGATGCACGGAGGATGTCCGTAGACCTCGTTCAACGTGCCCGCCAGGCGGTCGATCAGCCACTGCTCCCGGTAGAAGTTGTACATGACGAACACGCCGTCGGGCTCGAGGTGATCCTTCGCCACCTGCATGGCCTGCTGGGTGAGGAGGTAGCTCTCGAGGCGGAGAGAGGACTGGCCGGCGACGAGCGTCAAGGAGTCGGGAAGGGCGAACAGGATCATGTCGTACTGCTGGTCGGACTGCTGGAGGAACGCTCGCCCGTCGTTGATGGAGACGTGCACCCGGGGATCCTGGTACGGATGGTTCGGGTTCAGCTCCTTCCCCAATCCGTAGAGGCGCGGGTCGATCTCGACGGCGTCCACACGCTTCGCTCCCTCTTTCAAAGCGATCGCGACATCGCCCCCCGTCCCCGCGCCGATGACCAGCACGCGGTTCAGTGGGTTGTTCGGCGCCCGTTCATAGGGGGCAAAGTACAGAGGGTGGGTGTCCTGGCGCTCGGCGATCGATTCGATCCACTGATGAGGGATCCCGTTCACAAGGACGCGGTATGTGCCCTCGGAGCCGGTTGTGAGCGACACCTTGTAGTAGGGCGACCAGTATGTCTGCGGCGACGCCGACTCGTTCCGGAGCATCATGACGAGCGCCAGGATTGCCACACCTAGCTGCAAACCGTGGACCAACGTCGAGCGGCGCAGAGAGAGAAGGCCGAAGCACGCCCCAACAACCAGGGCCCACGCGATCGGCGGGGTACCCAGGAAGGAAAGGAGCGAGAACGCCCCGATCCCCAGGATACTCCCGATGATGTCGAGGCGGTATGCCTCGAGGGGCTCGAAGGTGGCAAACGTCCTGGCGACGCCGTCGGCGATCATCGCCATGATCGCCGCCGTCGCCACGAAGATGCTGGGCAGCATCACCCATATCGGCAATCCGGACGGCTCCGCTCCAAAGTAGAGGAGTTGCGTGCCCGATCGATCGACCTGCACGGGGAACATGAGCACGAAGAAGACGAAGACGGCCAGGACGGGAGCGGCCCGAGGGAACGATTGGGCCTTCGATGTAGATCTCAGGAAACCGATCCCGATCCCGAGGAAACTGCCGAGCAGAACGAAGTTCGAGAAGTACGAGAGGTAGACGACGTTCGAGCCTGTCCACCTGATCAGCGCGAGCTCCGTGAACAGCATCAGGAAACTGAGCAGGATCAGGTGAGCCCTTCCTTTCACGCGGCCCATCGCCGGACCCTGGAACGGATCGGCCGGGGAGGTGGATGGCATGCTGAAGCGATCGGTGGCATGCGACATGCGTTGTTCGGACCCCCTTGGCGTTTCCACCATCGGTCGGGGATCGGCGCTCCTTGAGGCGTCCCGGGATCGGCTCTTCGCCCCGGATCGTCACCCGGGGAGGACGACCATCGGCGGGATTCCGCCGGTGTTGCCAGCGCGCGGGATCGCTTTCGCCGGCGGACGGGAATCGAATCCCAGACCATCATGCTCGCTCAGTAAAAGCACGGAGGTCCGAGACAGGACCTGCTGAAGCGGGAACCGACCCGGATTCGAGTCGGAGAGTGCCCGGATTGAGCAGGTCTCGCCCGCTCAGTACGCGGACCTCGATGTGAGGGAGCTTTCCGGGCTTCCCTACAACTGACCAAAGGACTCATCCCAACTCGATATGCGCAGTGTCACCCCTACGGAACGTCAAATTCGAGGATCGCCCCGCCGAACGCCCGGCAGACGACACGTTTCGCGCTTCGCGTGCGGCTTGTGAGGACTCGGTACCCGTGTCTCGAAATGGCTCCGGTACCTAGGCGACATCTCGAACCCTCCGTGGTCGTCCGGTCGGGTTGGCCAGCGCTCCGAACTCCTTGGTCCTGTCGTGGCGAGCTCGGTGGGTTCGCACCACCCTGTCGTCTTGCGTGATCTGAACGGTGTCGCCCACCAGGCGAACGCCGACGGTCTGGCCACGGTAGCGGTTGCCCGCCCGGTAGCCGCTGCCGGCGAAGCTCACCGAGCCGCTCCCATCGACCTTTCGCAAGACCTCGCCTCCCTTGGTCGGTCTGGCCGGGCGAAAGACCGCGGCTCGACGGTCCATCTTGTCGTCGTGGTCGAGGAGGTGTCGCCTGGCATGGGTGGCGATCACCACCCCGTTGTGCGTGAGGTGCAGCAGGCCGTCGCGCGACTCCACCGCGACCTGCTCTCCGGCGAGGTAGCGGCCCACGTGGTAGCGGTGCTTCAGGATGCTGATGCGTCCGGTCTGATCGACCCGACGAGCCACGATCCTCGGCCGTTGCTCCGGCATCGGTTCGACCTCGACCTCCCCGTCCACGACGTCCACGGTCTTCTTCTCGGCCAACTCGAAGCGGCGGATGGGGGGAACATCGCCGATCCCCTGGTGCTCCCGGTGGTGGTTGTAGTGGGCGACCCACCGGCCGAGGTCCGCTTGGGCTTGCTCGATCGAGGCGAAGGCGGCTCCTGCGAAGAACTCCTTGCGCATGGTCTTGTGCAGCCGCTCGATCTTTCCAGTGGTCGTGGGCGAGTACGGAGCGGTGAGGAGGTGGCGGATCCCGTTGTTCAGGCAGATCCGGTCGAAGGCCACGTTCGCGGGCTTGCGGGCGAGCTTGCCGGTGAACACCTTGGCATTGTCGGTGAGGATCTGCTCGGGCATGCCGTGGCGGGACAGGCCCTCCACGAGCGCGTCGGCGACCGGCCGGGCCGTGGCCCGGGGAACGACCTTGGCGATCACGCAGAACCTCGAGTGGTCGTCGATCCCGGTGACCACCGACAGCGGGGTGCCGTCGGTGAGGCGCACGCCCCCCATGACGTCGATCTGCCACAGCTTTCGGCCGGTGCCGCTCCCAGCGGCGGTAGTCCTCCCGCCTCCTCCTGCGGGGTTTCGGAGCGATGAGCCGGTGGCGCACCAGACACCGGTAGATCGCCGAGCGGGAAGGAGGCGGGACCAGCTCCCGACGGAGCCTGGAGAGGATGGTGCGGGGACCCCATCCGGGGTTGGACCGCCTGAGGGCCACGATCCTGGCCTCCACCTCGGGCGAGATCTGGTGGGGGCAGCGATCGGGCTTGGAGCTGCGATCGGCGAGCGCGCCGAGGCCACCTTGAGCGTAGCGGACCAGCCAGCGGTGGACGGTCCTTCGATCGACCCCGTAGCGGCGAGCGATGTCGGTGATCGTGGCTCCTGAGTCGAGCGCCTCTCGCACGGCCAGGTAGCGCTGCTCAACCACCGAAAGCTCCACCAGCATGCCGGGATCCTCCTTGGCTCGGTTGGGCGCAAGTGAAGATCACCGATTGGTCGGAAGTGGCAGTTTCGGTGGGACACAGGTCCCGAAGCCACTGTCGCCGAGGAACCGGAGCCGGGTCGGAAAGTGCGACACAGGTGCCGG
>JBOGVH010000235.1:0-4136 GCA_050695235.1 Actinomycetota bacterium | reverse complement strand
CAGTGGTGTGGCCGGACGCGGTGCGGCGTCGGTGCTGCCCGGTGTGTGGCGGGGTGGACGGGGTGCGCACATATGTTTGAGAGGTTCACTGACCGAGCGAGGCGGGTTGTGGTCCTGGCGCAGGAAGAGGCCCGGATGCTCAACCACAACTACATCGGCACCGAGCACATCCTCCTTGGCCTCATTCACGAGGGCGAGGGAGTGGCCGCCAAGGCCCTCGAGTCGCTGGGGATCTCGCTGGAGGCCGTTCGCCAGCAGGTCGAGGAGATCATCGGCCAGGGACAGTCCGCCCCCACCGGCCACATCCCGTTCACCCCGAGGGCCAAGAAGGTCCTGGAGCTCTCGCTGCGGGAGGCCCTCCAGCTGGGGCACAACTACATCGGCACCGAGCACATCCTGCTCGGCCTGATCCGGGAAGGCGAGGGGGTGGCCGCCCAGGTCCTCCAGAAGCTGGGCGCCGACCTCAACCGGGTCCGCCAGCAGGTCATCCAGCTGCTGTCCGGGTACACCGGCGGCAAGGAGAGCGCCACCGGTGAGCAGGTTCCCCAGGGCTCGATGGTCCTGGACCAGTTCGGCAGGAACCTCACCCAGCTCGCCCGGGAGACCAAGCTCGACCCGGTGATCGGCCGGGAGAAGGAGATCGAGCGGGTCATGCAGGTCCTGTCCCGCCGGACCAAGAACAACCCGGTCCTGATCGGGGAACCCGGCGTGGGCAAGACCGCCATCGTCGAGGGCCTGGCCCAGGACATCGTGAAGGGCGAGGTCCCCGAGACCCTGAAGGGCAAGCAGATCTACACCCTCGACCTCGGCGCGCTGGTGGCCGGATCTCGCTACCGCGGCGACTTCGAGGAGCGGCTGAAGAAGGTCCTGAAGGAGATCCGGACCCGCGGGGACATCGTGCTGTTCATCGACGAGCTGCACACCCTGGTGGGGGCCGGCGCGGCCGAAGGCGCGATCGACGCGGCCAGCATCCTGAAGCCGATGCTCGCCCGGGGCGAGCTCCAGACGATCGGGGCCACCACCCGCGACGAGTACCGCAAGCATCTGGAGAAGGATGCGGCCCTGGAGCGGCGGTTCCAGCCGATCTACGTCGAGGAGCCGACGGTCGCCCACTCCATCGAGATCCTGAAGGGCCTCCGGGACCGCTACGAGGCGCACCACCGCGTGTCGTACACCGACGACGCGCTGGTGGCGGCGGCCAACCTCTCGGATCGGTACATCTCCGACCGGTATCTGCCGGACAAGGCCATCGACCTGATCGACGAGGCGGGCTCGCGCATGCGGATCCGACGGATGACCGCGCCGCCGAACGTTCGCGAGGTCGACGAGAAGATCGCCGAGGTCCGCCTGCGCAAGGAATCGGCCATCGACGCCCAGGACTTCGAGCGCGCCGCCGCCCTTCGCGACGAGGAGAACCAGCTGCGCCAGGAGCGGGAGCGGCGGGAGCGGGAATGGAAATCTGGCGAGATGGACATCCTGTCCGAGGTGGACGAGGAGGAGATCGCCGAGGTCCTAGCGTCATGGACCGGCATCCCGGTGTTCAAGCTCACCGAGGAGGAGACCGAGAAGCTGCTCCGCATGGAGGACGAGCTCCACAAGCGGATCATCAGCCAGGACGACTCGATCAAGGCCGTGTCCAGGGCCATCCGCCGGACCCGGGCCGGGCTGAAGGACCCCAAGCGCCCCTCGGGCTCGTTCATCTTCCTGGGGCCGTCCGGCGTGGGGAAGACCGAGCTGTCCAAGGCCCTGGCCGAGTTCCTGTTCGGCGACGAGGACGCCCTGGTGCAGCTAGACATGTCGGAGTACATGGAGAAGCACACGGTCAGCCGGCTGATCGGCTCGCCCCCCGGCTACGTGGGGTACGAGGAGGGCGGCCAGCTGACGGAGGCCGTCCGGCGCAAGCCCTTCTCGGTCGTCCTGTTCGACGAGATCGAGAAAGCCCACCCCGACGTGTTCAACACCTTGCTCCAGATCCTGGAAGACGGGCACCTCACGGACGCGCAGGGCCACAAGGTGGACTTCAAGAACACGATCATCATCATGACCTCGAACCTGGGGACCCGGGACATCCAGAAGGGCCCGGCCATCGGGTTCGCCGCGCGTCCCGACGAGAAGATGACCTACGAGAAGATGAAGGAGCGGGTTGTGGAGGAGCTCAAGCGCTCCTTCCGTCCCGAGTTCCTCAACCGTATCGACGAGGTCATCGTGTTCCACTCGCTGTCCCGTGAGGACGTGAAGAGTATCGTCGACCTGATGATGAAGCGGGTCCGCGAGCAGCTGAAGTCCAAGGATCTCGACGTCGAGCTCACCGACGCGGTCAAGGAGCTGCTCGCCGAGAAGGGCTACGACCCGGCACTCGGCGCGCGACCGCTCCGGCGGACGATCCAGCGGATGGTCGAGGACCCACTGTCGGAGAAGCTGCTGTACCGGGAGTTCCGGGCCGGACAGACGGTGATCGTGGACGTCCAGGACGGCGAGATCACGTTCGAGGCTCCGCTCTCGCCCGAGACCCCGCCGGTCGAGCTGGCCGGATCCTCGGAGGCGTAGTGCGGTCCCAAGCGTAAGGCGGCTCCCGCCGCCTTACTTCAAGACCGGTTGGCCCAGCGACCTCACGGTTGCTGGGCCTCTCGGTTTCCCCCCGTCCCGGCGGAGGGATAGCCTCACTCCGTGACGGAAGGCGAGGTCTGCTGGGCCGTCGAGACGTCGAAGGACGGCGAGCGATGGCGGTTCTTCGGCAAGGCCTGGAAGAAGCCAGGTGAGCCGGTCCTCCTGCACGGCGTGCCCCGGTTCGTCCGGTTCCGGCCGGTCGAGGAGGAGCGGTGGCGCGAACCGCTGGATCGCACGGGCGATCACCCCATGACGTGGCTCAACATGGAGGAAGGCGTGAGGCAGGAGCTGTGGCCCGGCGAGGAACACGTGGGCCTGCCCGTGCTGCTCCCGGGGGGCGAGGAGGGGCGCCTGGTCTCGTTCAAGCATTTCGACGAAGGCAATCGATGGGACTGGGTCGTCGAGTTCAGGGGGATGCGCCAGCCGCATCAGTAGCGCGTCGGTCGCGGTGGCCTGTCAGACCCCGTTGCTAGCGTGCGGGCGTGGGCAAGGCGCGGACGCTCCTGTCGTGCTCGGCGTGCGGCCAGCAGGTAGGCCAGTGGGTCGGACGCTGTCCTGGCTGCGGCGCATGGGGGACGGTCGAGCAACGGAGCCCCGGCACGGCTTCCGTTCCCGTCTCGCTCCAGTCGCTCCAGCACGAGTCGAGGGGCGAGCCTAGGGCATCCACCGGCATCCCGGGCATCGACCGGGTCCTCGGCGGTGGACTGGTTCCAGCGACCGTCGCCCTGCTGGCCGGCGAGCCCGGCATCGGCAAGTCGACCCTTCTCCTCCAGTTGGTGGCGAACCTGTCGGCTGCCGGGCTCCCCTGCCTCCTTGCCTCCGGTGAGGAGTCGCGCGACCAGGTTGCCCTCCGCGCTCATCGGCTGGGGATCCCCGGCGACCGGGTGGCGTTCGCCTCTGGTCGAGAGCTGGGGCCGCTCGTGGACGCGGTCAAGGCGGAACGGCCGTTCCTGCTCGCCGTCGATTCCATCCAGAGCCTCCGCGACTCCGCCGGTGGGCTGGTGCCCGGCGGACCCGCGCAGGTCCGGGGTTGTACGGACGCGCTCGTCGGGTTGGCCAAGTCGGAAGGCATCGCCGTCCTTCTGGCCGGTCACGTGACCAAGGATGGGGACGTCGCCGGACCCCGGGCCCTTGAGCACGCGGTGGACGTCGTCCTGACCTTCGACGGCGAGCCGCGCTCCGGGCTTCGGATGCTCTCGGGAGGCAAGAACCGGTTCGGGGCGGAAGGCGAGGTGGCCTGGTTCGAGATGGCGCACGACGGGCTCCACGAGATCGACGCCGGGGCCCTGCTCCGCGCGGGCGAGGGAGAGCCCGGATCGGCCACCGCACTCCCACGCCTGGGGCGCCGAGCGCTCGCCGTGGAAGTCCAGGCGCTGGTCGTGCCGACCGACGGACCGGCCCGTCGCCAGGCCACCGGCCTCGACCCGGGCCGGTTCCAGCTGGTCGCGGCGGTGCTGGATCGTATGGTCAGTGCCCCGTTGGCCAGGGCCGAACTGTTCGGGGCGACGTCAGGAGGGGTGGGGATCGAC
>JBOGVH010000234.1:0-9485 GCA_050695235.1 Actinomycetota bacterium | reverse complement strand
CCGGGCCCCGGAGGCCACGGTGACATCGCCGTTGAACGACGTCACGTCACGGGTGACCGTCCCCGAGATCGACACGTCGCCGTTGAAGGAGGTGAGGGAGCCCCGGACCGTCCCCTCGATGGTGGCCGGCCCGTTGAAGATCACCACATCGCCAACGGTCTGGGCTGCTTGGACAACCACCTGTCCGGTCAACACGATCTGGGGGTCGTTCTCTTCGGAGTCGGCGGCCAGGGCCGGCGCGGCCAGAGCGAGCAGCGACAGCGCCGCGAACGGGACGATGCCGCAGAGTGTCAGCAAACGACGAGTCGCGGTCATCTCGTCCCCTCCCCGTGAAACCGACGACCCTTGTACCACACCCGTTTCCTCCGAACGATCGGGGAATGACCGAACCAGGACTAGCAGGGGCGGCCGGAAATCCGGATCCGGCGGCAGATCGTCCTCCTCGCAAGGCGGCGCGACCGCGCAGACGAAGGCGGCGGGGCGCAAGGGCGCATGGCCTCGACCCGCAAGCGCAGCTCGTAGCCGGGGCCGGGCCTGTCACACCCCCGCCTTACGGTTGGCCACGTGATCGAACGGGCGTGGGCGCACCGAGGGGAACCGTGACCCACCTGGGCTCTGCCATCGTGGGGCTCGCGGTTGGGCTCGCCGCTGGTGCGGTCCTGATGGCGGCTCGGCACGGCGGCCACCGGTCGCAGGAGCTCGTTGGCGCCAGCCGGCTGGAGGCCCGACTCGAGGTCCAGGCTTCCGATCTCCGGCGGCTGGCCGACTCGGTAGGGGTACGGGATGCGCTGGCCGAGCGTCTCCACGAGGAGGTGGCCGGCGCCAGACGAGCCCTGCACGCCCTGTCGATCTCGGACCGGGAGCGCCGGGAACGGGACCGAGAGGCGTGGACCGTCGTCCGGCGGCTGTCGACGGTCCTGGCCGGCGGTCCCTCCCAGGGCCGAGCGGGGGAGAACGTCCTCCGCCAGCACCTCACCCAGCTTCCGCCGGGGATCCTGGTCACCGACTTCAAAGTCAACGGCAAGGTGGTGGAGTTCGGCCTGCTGCTTCCCGACGGCAGGCGCCTGCCGATCGATTCCAAGTGGTCGGCGCTGGCGGAGCTCGAGGCGTTGGAAGACGCGGAGGACCCGGGCGACCTCGACGCGCGGGCCCGCGAGGTCGAGCGGGTGGTGGCCCATCGCGCCCGGGAGGTCGCCCAGTACCTCGACCCCGCCCTCACGTCGCCGGTGGCGGTCGCGGCCGTTCCCGACGCGGCCTACGCGGTCCTGAAGCGGGCGCACGCGGACGCCTTCTCCAAGGGGGTCGTCATCGTCCCGTACTCCACGGCGCTCCCGGTGCTCTTGTTCCTCTACAGCCTGGTGGCCCGGTTCGGCGACACGGGCGACGTTCAGGCGGTGCTGTCGGAGGTGGGGTCGCTCCTCGACACGATGGAGGGGATCCTCGAGAACAAGATCGCTCGGGCCGCGACCATGATCGGCAACGGAGCCGACGAGTTCCGCTCCCAGCTCGGCAAGGCCAGAGGGTCGGTGTCGAGGGCACGTGCCGCCGGCGGGGCCGAGCCGCCGCGGGCCGTGGCCGGGGCCACGGCTGACATGCTGCACGCGCTGCCCTGATCCGACCGGGACCCGACGCTGAGTGCGAACCCGGCGCAACATCTGTTGACATCTTCATGCAGCCTATGCATGAATATGCGTTGTGAGTGAGGCCCGCCGCCTGCGCGTCGCCGTCTTTGGTGCATCGGGCTACGCGGGGGGCGAGCTCCTGCGGCTGCTGGTGGAGCATCCGAACGTGGAGCTCGTATATCTGGCGGCGAAGGAATCGGCCGGCCGTGAGCTGGCGGAGGTCCATCCTCACCTCGCCGCTTCTCGCATCGGTCGGAGGGTGCTGGCTCCGCTCGACGCCGCCTCGGCGGCCGACCGGGCATCCTTCGCGTTCCTGTCGCTTCCCCACGGGGCCAGCGCGTCCCTGGCTCCCGCGCTGCTCGAGGCCGGCCTCTGCGTAGTGGATCTGGCCGGAGACTTCCGGCTCCCGGCGGCCGCCTATCCGGACTGGTACGGGTTCGAGCACCCCGCCCCGGCCTGGCTGGAGAAAGCGGTCTACGGATTGCCCGAGGTCTTCGGCGACGAGATCGCCGGGGCATCGCTCGTGGCCAACCCGGGCTGCTACCCGACGCCGGTCGTCCTCGGCCTCGCCCCACTCCGTGCCGCCGGGCTGATCGGGCCGGGGCCGATCGTGGTCGACGGCAAGGCCGGGCTGTCCGGCGCGGGCAGGGCGCTCGCCGAGGCCACCTCGTACGCGGCGACCGAGGAGAGCGTTCGTCCCTACCGCTTCCCCATGCACCAGCACACGCCCGAGATGGAGCGAGCCCTGGAGCTCGCCTCCGGTATCGCCGCCACGGTGTCGTTCGTCCCGCTTCTCGTCCCCGCTGTGCGCGGGGTGCTCGTGACGTGCTACGCAGCTCTGGAACCGGGGACGACCACAGATTCGTTGACTGGATGTCTCGCATCCGCGTACGAGGACGCGCCGTTCGTGCGGGTCCTTCCTCCCGGCGACATGGCCGACACCAAGCGGACCCGCGGGTCGAACCTGGTCGAGCTCCAGGCGGTGGCGGATCGCAGGTCAGGGACGGCCATCGTCGTCGGCGCGCTCGACAACCTGGTGAAGGGCGCCGCCGGACAGGCCGTCCAGAACATGAACCTCATGGCCGGGTTCGACCCGACCGCCGGCCTGACAGCGACGGCGGTGTACCCGTGAGTGTGACCTTCGCCCGGGGGTTCCGCGCGGCCGGGGTGACGGCCGGGATGAAACCCTCCGGCCGGCCGGATCTCGGCCTGCTGGTGGCAGACGAGAGCCACTCGGCCGCCGGCCTGTTCACCACGAATGCGTTCGCGGCTGCGCCGGTCCGACTCTCCCGGCACCGGGTCTCCCGTGGCGGGGGCCGAGCGGTCCTCGTCAACAGCGGACAGGCGAACGCGGGGACTGGGCTGTCGGGGGACGGCGACGCGGAGCACTCCACCGCCGCCGTCGCCGAGCTGCTGGGCATCGAGCCCGACGAGGTACTGGCCTGCTCGACCGGCGTGATCGGCGAGCCGCTCCACATGGATCAGCTGCTCGACGCGCTTCCCGGGCTGGCAGGCGCGCTCTCGCCGGAGGGCGGCGAGAGCTTCGCCGAAGCCATCATGACCACCGATACGGTCCCCAAGCAGGCTCAGGCCGAGCGGGGCCCCTACCGAGTGGGGGGCTGCGCGAAGGGCGTGGGCATGATCGCGCCGGACCTCCACCTGGCCACGATGCTCGCGTTCGTCACGACCGACGCCCCCATCCCACCGCCCGAGCTTCGAACGCTCGCGGCCGAGGTGCTGGAACCGAAGTTCGAGTCGCTCACCGTGGACGGGTGCACCAGCACCAACGACACCGTCCTGGTCTTCGCGAGCGGCGCCGCGGGCGGCGACCTCGTCCTGCCGGGGACATCCCCGTGGGAGGACATCTCGGCGGCGTTGGAGGAGGTCGGCACGTCGCTCCTGCTCCAGCTGGCAGCCGATGCCGAGGGGGCCGGCCACGTCGTCCTGGTCGAGGTGTCCGGGGCCGAGTCCGCGTCGGAGGCCCGCATGGTCGCGAAGGCGGTTGCCGACTCGTTGCTGGTGAAGACGGCCGTGTCCGGGGGCGACCCCAATCCCGGGCGGATCCTCCAGGCGGTGGGGTCGTCGGGAGCCTCGTTCCTGCCGCAGCTGGTCGACGCGTTCATCGGGGACGTCCAGGTGATCGCCGGTGGGGAGATCCCACCGGCGTACCTGGATACGGGCCAGGCGCAGGCCCGGGCGGCCCTGAGAGAGCGCGAGGTCGTCATCGCGATCTCGGTGGGGAACGGTCCCGGCAACAGCCGGGCCCTCGGCGTCGACCTGTCGTGTGACTACGTGAAGATCAACGCGGAATACTCGACGTGAGCATCGGCTTGCCGCCGAGGATACGGGAACGGACGGTGTCCAAGGCCCGGACGCTCCTCGAGGCCCTTCCGTTCATGAAGGAGCACTGGGGCAAGACCATCGTCGTCAAGTACGGCGGCGCGGCGATGGAACGTACCCCGCTGTCGAGGACGTTCGGGAACGACCTGGCGCTGCTCCAGCACGTCGGCATCCATCCGCTGATCGTTCACGGCGGGGGGCCACAGGTGACGGAGGTCTCGGCCCGCCTCGGCCTTCCCACGACGTTCCTGGGAGGCCTCCGGGTCACCGATGGACCGACGCTCGACGTGGCCAAGATGGTCCTCGCCGGAAAGGTGAACACCGAGGTCGTCGGGACCCTCCTCGCCTGCGGGGTCCAGGCCGTCGGGCTCTCGGGCGTGGACGGAGGCTTGGTGATGGCCCGCCGGCGGGACCCGCCCGACCTCGGGTTCGTCGGGGAGGTGGTCCGGGTGAACGGCGGGGTCCTTCGGGCGCTCATGGAGCAGCGGTTCGTCCCGGTGATCGCGTCGATCGCGATCGGGGACGACGGACAGGCCTACAACGTGAACGCCGACGTCGTCGCGGCAGAGCTCGCGGTGGGGCTGTCCGCGGAGAAGCTCGTGTACATGAACGACGTGCCCGGGCTGATCGGTCCCGAGGGCGACCTGCTCTCGGAGCTGGGAGTGGCCGAGGCCCTCGATCTGCTGGCCCACTCGGACGCCGTCGAGGGCGGGATGATCCCGAAGCTGGAGAGCGCCGTGCGCGCGCTGAAGGCCGGCGTGCCGCGCGTGCATTTCCTCGACGGTCGGGTGGAGCATGCCCTGGTCCTGGAGCTGTTCACGCCGGAGGGGATCGGCACGATGATCGCGGCCGACGCGCCGGGCGAAGAGGTGACGCCGTGAACCGCAACGGCGGCATCACCAAAGCTCGGCGGCAACAGGCCATCCTGTCGCTGCTCGGACGGGAGCGGCTGGGCTCCCAGGAGGACATCCGGGCCCGCCTTCGGCGCATGGGTCTGCCGGCCACGCAGTCCACGATCTCCCGGGACGTCGAGGAGCTCGGGCTGGCTCGCGTGCACGATCAGGAGGGCGTGCGCTACGTCGTTCCCGGCCGGGGCCTTTCGAGCGCGCCGGCGAACCTGCTCCGGCACGCCCTCCGGGAGTTCGCCCTGTCCTTCGTCGCGGCGAACCGGCTGTTGCTCGTGCGGACCCCGCCCGGCGCGGCGGGAGCGCTGGCGGAGGCCATCGACACCGGTCCGGTCGCCGGGGTGGCCGGCACGGTGGCCGGTGACAACACGATCCTGGTCGTCCCGGCGGACGGGTTCTCGGCCCGCTCGGTGGAACGGGCATTGCGAAAGGCCATGGCAGAGGGATGACTGGTGCCGCGAACACGATGGAGGACGAAAGATGACGCGAGCGGTGCTGGCGTATTCCGGTGGCCTGGACACGTCGGTCACCATCCGTTGGCTGGTCGAGCAGGGCTACGACGTCTTCGCCGTCGCGGTTGACGTGGGGCAACAGGAAGACGTCGACGCCATCCAGGAGCGCGGCCTCCTGGCGGGGGCGGCCGAGGTCCGGGTCATCCCGGCCGTTGATCGATTCGCGGGGGAGTTCCTGGCCCGGGCGGTCAAGGCGAACGCCCTGTACGAGGGGAAGTATCCGCTCGTGTCGTCTCTCGCCCGGCCGCTCATCGCCGACGAGGTGGTGAAGGTGGCCCGAGAGGTCGGTGCCGATGCCGTTGCCCATGGCTGCACCGGGAAGGGCAACGACCAGGTCCGATTCGAGGTCTCGTTCGGCGTCCTCGCACCGGACCTGCAGGTCCTCGCGCCGATCCGGGACGCCGCCATTGCCCGGGAGAAGGCACTGGGCATGGCGGCCGAGTGGGGGATCCCGATCAGCCAGGTGGCGATGGCGTATTCGATCGACGAGAACCTGTGGGGGAGGACCGCCGAGTGCGGCCCGCTGGAGGATCCGTGGGTGGCGCCACTCGAGGACGCGTTTACCCGGACCGCCGCCATGCCGGAGCGGCCCTCCGAGCCCACGGAGATCGCCGTGGGATTCGAGCGAGGGGTTCCCGTGATGCTCGACGGCGACCTCACGGCGCTCCCGGACCTGATCCGCGTCGTGGACGCGCTCGGCGGCCGGTACGGCTTCGGGCGGGTGGACATGATCGAGAACCGCAGGGTCGGGATCAAGTCGCGCGAGCTCTACGAGGTGCCCGGGGCGCTCGCGCTCATCGCGGCCCACCGGGCCCTGGAGGATCTGACCCTCGAGCGCGAGGTGGCCCATGCGAAGCCCGCGATCGAACAGCGGTGGGCCGAGCTCGTCTACGACGGCCTGTGGTTCTCGCCGCTTCGCGTGGCGCTCGACGCATTCGTGGACTCGACCCAGGAGCACGTGAGCGGCGAGGTCCGACTGCGCTTCTCGCCGGGTGGGTGCATGGTGGTCGGGCGGCGCTCGGAGGCCTCGCTCTACGACATCGGACTGGCGACGTATGGACCGGAGGACGCGTTCGACCATCGGCATGCCGACGGCTTCATCAGGTTGTGGGGCATGCCTCTCAAGGTGTGGTCCGCTCGGCAGGGCCGCCGATGAGCCAACCGGATCCTCCCGGCACGGAGGCCGACGAGCCGTTTTGGGGTGGGCGGTTCGACACGGCGCCGGCTCCGGAGGCCGGTGCGCTGTCGCGGAGCCTGTCCGTCGACGTTCGCCTTGCGCCGCAGGACGTCGAATCCTCCGTCGCGCACGTGCGCGCGCTCGAGGACGCGGGACTGCTTTCCTCCAGCGAGGCGGCGGCCCTGGAGAAGGCGCTCCGCGAGGTGGGAGAGGAGATCGCCACCGATCGCTTCGCGTTCCACTCCGCCGACGAGGACGTGCATTCGGCCATCGAGCGGGGAGTGACGGAGCGCCTGGGTGACGTCGGCGCCAAGCTACATGCCGGCCGGAGCCGGAACGACCTGGTCGTCACGGACCTGCGCCTGTGGCTGCTCGCCGCGGCTCGGCGGATCGACGCGGGGACCGTCCGCCTGATGCGGTCGCTCATCGCGAGCGGCATTGACCATGCCGACACGGTCATGCCAGGAACCACCCACGGCAGGGCGGCGCAGCCCGTCACGCTCGGCCACCATCTGCTAGCCCACGCCTGGGCGCTGCTCAGGGACCTCGACCGGCTGGACCAGTGGGCGGCCAGGTCGAGCGTGTCCGCGCTCGGGGCCGGGGCCCTGGCCACCTCGATGCTCGAGCTGGATCCCGTCACCACTGCCGGCCGCCTGGGCCTGGACCGAGCCTTTGCGAACTCGATCGACGCGGTGTCGGACAGGGATTTCGTTCAGGAGTTCGTGGCCGATGCGGCCATCCTCGGAACGCACCTGTCTCGGCTGGCCGCAGACCTCCTCCGGTGGACCGAGGAGTCGCTCGGGTGGGCGTCGATCGACGACGCCTACGCCACGGGGTCGAGCATGATGCCCCAGAAGCGGAACCCCGACGTGGCCGAGCTGGCTCGGGCCAAAGCGGCACGGTTGGGCGGCAACGTCGTCGCGTTGACGACGATGCTCGCCGGCCTGCCTCTCGGCTATCACCGAGACCTCCAGGAGGACAAGGGGCCGGCGTTCGATGCGGCGGACACACTCGAGGTCACCCTCGCCGCGTTGGCCGGATGCGTGGAGACGCTTCGTTTCGACGAGGTGGCAATGCGGGAGGCCGCCGAGGCCGAGGCCCTGTTCGCGACCGACCTGGCCGAGGAGCTGGTCCGGGCCGGCGTGCCGTTCCGCCAGGCCCATCGGCGGATCGGCGCGGTGCTGAAGCGACTCGACGCCGAGCACCGTTCCTTCCGATCGCTCGGACCCGACGAGTGGAGCGACCTCGGGCTGCCCGAGGGCGAGTCGCTCCTCGATCCCGACCGGTCGGTGCGCGCCCGGTCGATGCCGGGCGGGCCCTCGCCGGCGAGCGTGCGTGCGCAGGCCCAGGCGATCGAGGCCTCGCTCGCGTCCCGGAACACGGGTGCGCGGATGTCGTAGAAGTCTCGGTGGGAACGAAGCCGTGTCCCGCATTCGGCCGTAGACCTCGCAGGTCACCAACGAGACGCAGGAGGTCTACGTGATGAGGCTGAATGACCGAAGCAGGCGCCCGGGGCTGCCGACGATCGCTCTCGCTGCCCTGCTCCTGGCGGCGTGCGGTCGCGGCAATGGCGGGACGTCGTCCGGAGGCGACTCCCCATCGCCGCCGGGAACGGCGCTCTCCGTCCAGACGGACTCGGTCTCCGGCATCGGGACGGTACTTGCGAACGGCACAGGCCTGACGCTGTACCACAACACCAAGGAGACCGGGAGCGGGATCGTGTGCACGGGAGGATGCGCCTCGTTCTGGCCCCCGGTGCTCGTGACGGGTTCGCTCCCGCAAGACACCGGGATGATCAGGGGAACGTTCGGGACGATCATGCGTCCCGATGGGTCCACGCAGCTCACGATCAACGGCATGCCCCTGTACACGTACACGGGCGACTCGGGGTCGGGCCAGGCCAGGGGCCAGGGGATCCAGGGCGTGTGGTTCGCGGTCACCCCCTCCGGCACCAGCACATCGCCCGGTGGGAACGGTGGTTCGGCCGGCGGTGGCGGCGGATACGGCGGCTACGGCTAGTACGGAGTGGCGGGTGCCCTCGCGAGGATCGTGAGCGCGCCCGCTTGACGGATCCGATCATCGGGCGTGTCCTTTCATCCGAGACGATGTCGACGGTCAGCCAACGCCATTCGGTTCCCCCTGGACCTGAGCTCTCTCGTCTGGCGGCCCTCCGTGCGTTCCGACGTGATCCGATCGGGCTCCTGTCCCAGGCCGCCAGCTTCGGCGACATCTCGTATCTCAACCTCCCCCGGTTCCCCGCCTATCTGCTGAACCACCCCGACCTCGTCCACGAGGTGTTGGTGACCGGGAACCAGAGGTTCATGAAGGGTCCGACGATGCAAGCGGCCAAGCTCGTGCTGGGGGAGAGCCTGCTGACCAGCGAGGGGGACGATCACCGGCGGCAGCGGCGGATGATCCAGCCGATCTTCCACCACGACCGGATCGAGGGCCTCGCGGACGTGATAGTGGAGCGCGCGGGCCGCGCGTCCGAACGGTGGCGGGCGGGGGAGATCCTGGACATTCATCGAGAGATGGCCGGGCTCACGCTCGCCGTGGTCGTGGCGACGCTCTTCGGAACCGATATCGAGGACGAGGAAACGCGCTCGGTGGGCCAGGCGCTGGCCCTCCAGCTCTCGATGTTCGGCAGGGTGTTCTCACCCCTGTTCCGGCTATCGATGCGGCTGCCCCTGCCGGCGAACCGGCGATTCGAGCGGTCAAAGGCGGCGCTCGACGCCGTGATCGATCGGATGATCGCCGGGCGCCGTTCGACCGGCGCGACCGGCGAGGATGTGCTGTCCCTCCTGATCCGGGCGCAGGAGGACGGTGCCGGGATGAGCGATGCACAGGTTCGCGACGAGGCGATGACGCTGTTCCTTGCCGGCCACGAGACCACATCGAACGCGCTCACCTGGACCTGGTACCTGCTCTC
>JBOGVH010000233.1:0-1791 GCA_050695235.1 Actinomycetota bacterium | reverse complement strand
GTCGAGACCCCGCATCACCTCCTACTGAAACGAAAGCACCGACTGGCCGCCGGTGCCTTGCTGGAGCACGCTGAACCTTCTTGCCGAGTATAGGGATAGGTGGTGACACTGTCGACGGTCCGGCAGGGCGATCAGCCCACCGGCCGGACGTTGGCGGCCTGCTGGCCCTTGGGGCCGTCCACGATGTCGAACTCGACCTCTTGGCCCTCGGTGAGGGTCTTGAACCCCTCGCCCTGGATCGCGCTGAAGTGGACGAACACGTCCTCTCCGTCGGCGCGAGAGATGAATCCGTACCCCTTCTCGTTGCTGAACCACTTGACCGTTCCCTGCGTGGCCAACCCGACCTCCTGTCCGTGAAACCGCGCGAATGTAGCACGGGCTCACGCGCCGGACAATGCGATCGGGCCCCTCACCAGTCGGGTTCCAGGGGCCTGCCGTAGGCGTCCTCCAGGCGCTGCGTGTCCGACTCGTCCGTGTAGCCGTAGGCGATCTCCAACACTCTGCCCTTGGCGTCGTTGCCGTTGGCGATGCGGTGGGTCGTCTCGGCCGCCACCATGAACTCGTCACCCGGCTTGGCCTCGACGACGCGGTTGCCGATCTGGAGGGTCAGGCCGGGATCGAGGACCACCCACATCTCGTCGCGCATCTGATGGTAGTGCACGCTCGTCTCCTGTCCAGGCTCCACCGTGATCACGCGGACCGAGGATGGCTGGTTCAGCGCGTAGGTGACGACCTTGCCCCACGGCTTGTCGATGATCACGGCCGCCCCCCGGGGCCGGCGTCCTTGGGCACTTGCTCCAGGAGGGAGGCCATCTCCATCGCGGCCATCGCGGCATCCCATCCCTTGTTGCCGTGCTTTCCCCCAGCCCGGTCCATGGCCTGCTGGAGCGTGTCGGTCGTGAGGACGCCGAAGATCACCGGTACGCCGGTTGCTTCGGCCGCCTCACGGATGCCCGCCGCCGCTTGACCGGCCACGTGGTCGAAGTGCGCCGTCTCACCCCGGATGACCGCGCCCAGGCAGACGACCGCGTCGTAGGTGCCGGTCGCGGCGAGCATCCGAGCCGCGAGCGGCAGCTCGAACGCGCCGGGGACCCAGGCGATCTCGAGGTCGTCCTCGGCCACCCCGTGGGCCCGGAGGCAGGCCACGGCTCCCTCGACCAGCTTGCCCACCACCAGCTCGTTGAACCGCGACGCTGCGACGGCGAACCGGCGTCCACGAGACGCGAAGTCTCCCCGGAGCTCCCTCATCGCTCCTCCAACGAGATCACGTCGGGATCCAGGTGGTCGAGCAGATGGCCGAGTTTCTCCCGCTTGGCCCGCAGGTACCCGATGTTCTCGGCCCGGGGATGGGTCTGCAGGGGCACCCGCTCCACGATCGAGAGCTCGCGGCCCTCCAGGCCGGCCCGCTTGGCCGGGTTGTTGGTCAGCAGACGCATCGACCGGACCCCCAGGTCTCCCAGGATCTGCGCCCCGATCCCGTAGTCACGCGGGTCGGGGGCGAACCCGAGCTCCTCGTTCGCCTCCACGGTGTCCAGCCCCTGCTCCTGGAGCCGGTAGGCCCGGAGCTTGTGCGTGAGGCCGATCGCCCGGCCCTCATGTCCCCGGACGTACAGCAGCACCCCTCTGCCCTCCGCGGCGATGGCGTCCAGGGCTCCCTCCAGCTGCTCGCCGCAGTCGCACCGCCGCGACCCGAACACGTCGCCGGTCAGGCACTCCGAGTGCACCCTGACCAAGATGCCCTCGCCGTCCCCGACCTCGCCCAGTACCAGGGCCACGTGGACGCGGCCGTCC
>JBOGVH010000232.1:0-7310 GCA_050695235.1 Actinomycetota bacterium | reverse complement strand
GGTGGGGAGGAGCAGGTCGGCCCTTCCGCCGAGAGCAGCGCCGAGCGGGCCTCGCGCGAACGCGAGATCCGCGCGGCCGAACGCCGCGAACGCCAGATGCGCGAGCGGGCCGAGCGGATCCGCGCCGAGGTCATGGCAATGGAGGAGCGCCTGGCCGAGCGGAGGGAGAAACTGGGTGCGGCCGAGGCGGAGGTACGAGGCGCCGCCGTGGAGCTGAGGCGCCTCCGCGGCTAGCTGTATCTCCGGGGACCCGCGCACGGCTCAGGTACCATCGAGCCCATCATGCGGAGGTACGACCCCGGAACGATCGAGCCCAAATGGGTGGCGGCCTGGGAAGCGGAGGGCTTGTATCGGGCCGACGACGAGGATGGTTCCTGGCCCAGGTTCTACGCCCTCGACATGTTTCCCTACCCCTCCGGCGACCTGCACATGGGCCACGCCGAGGCCTTCTCTGGGGGGGATGCCGTGGCCCGGTTCGCCGCGATGCGCGGACACAACGTCCTGCACCCCATCGGATGGGACGCCTTCGGCCTTCCTGCGGAGAACGCCGCCATCAAGCGGGGCATCCATCCGAAGGAGTGGACGTACGCCAACATCGATCAGCAGCGGAGCTCGTTCCGGCGGATGGGGATGTCGTTCGACTGGAGCCGCCAGTTCAACACCTGCGACCCGGAGTACTACCGGTGGACCCAGTGGCTGTTCGTAAAGCTCTTCCAGCGGGGCCTGGCCTACCGGAAGCTGGCCCCGGCCAACTGGTGCCCCAAGGACCAGACCGTCCTGGCCAACGAGCAGGTGATCAACGGGTGCTGCGAGCGATGCGGCACGCCGGTGATCCGCAAGGACCTCACCCAGTGGTTCTTCAAGATCACCGACTACGCCCAGCGTCTCCTGGACGACGTGGACGAGTTGGTGGACTGGCCCGATCGCGTGATCACCATGCAGCGCAACTGGATCGGGCGTTCGGAGGGTGCGGCGGTGCCGTTCGAGATCGCCGAGACCGGCGACCAGGTCGAGGTGTTCACCACCCGGCCGGACACGCTGTGGGGAGTGACGTTCTTCGTGTTCGCCGTCGAGCATCCGTTGGTGACGAAGCTGGCCGAGGCCGGCGGGACGGCGGCGGAGGTGAAGGCCATGGCCGACGCCCTCCAGGCCACGCCGCTCACCAACCGGGAGCAGGCGGAGAGCCGAGATGGTGTGCCGCTCGGCGTGCACGTGGTGAACCCCGTGAACGAGGAGAAGGTGCCGTGCTTCGTCGCGCCGTACGTCCTGATGGAGTACGGAACCGGTGCCGTGATGGGTGTCCCCGCTCATGACCAGCGCGACTTCGAGTTCGCTCGAGCCCACGGCCTGCCCATCCGCGTGGTTGTGCAGCCGGAGGAGGAGCCTCGCGACGCCGAGACGATGACCGAGGCCTACGATCACGAGGGCGTGATGGTGAACTCCGGACCCTTCGACGGGGTCCGCTCGCCGGAGAGCATCGCGGCAGTGACGAGGTGGCTCGAGGAGCAGGGCAAGGGACGGCCGGCCATCACGTATCGGCTCCGGGACTGGCTGATCTCGCGTCAGCGGTACTGGGGCGCGCCGATCCCCATCATCCACTGCGCGGACCACGACGAGGTCGCCGTACCGGAAGCCGACCTGCCGGTGCTGCTCCCCGATGACGTGGACTTCCGGCTCGGCGGAGAGTCCCCGCTCGCCCGCCACGAGGGCTTCGTGAACGTCACCTGCCCGACGTGCGGCAAACCGGCGCGGCGCGACACGGACACGATGGACACGTTCGTCGACTCGTCCTGGTACTACTTCCGGTACTGCTCGCCGAACGACACCGTCGGGCCGTTCGACCCGGACCTGGTGGCCCGGTGGATGCCGGTCGGTCAGTACACCGGTGGCGTGGAGCACGCAATCCTCCACCTGCTCTACTCCCGGTTCATCACCAAGGTCCTCCACGACATGGGCATGGTCGAGTTCACGGAGCCGTTCCCCCGCCTGATGAACCAGGGGCAGGTGATCTTCGGGGGAGCGTCGATGAGCAAGTCGAAGGGGAACCTGGTCGAGGCCATGCCGTTCGTCGAGCGGTGGGGTTCGGACGCGCTGCGCCTGACCATCCTGTTCGCCGGGCCGTTCGGCGACGATATCGATTGGAAGCTGATCGCCCCGGACCTTCAGCGACGTCCGGCGATGAACGCGTGGCTCGGACGTGTGCACGCCGCGGTCTCCGAGGCCGCGGAACGGGACGCTTCCCAGCCGCCGGAGCTGACCCGGCTCACGCACCGAACCATCAAGGCCGTGACCGAGGACCTCGAACGGTTCCGGTTCAACGTGGCCATCTCCAAGCTGCAGGTCCTCACGAATGCGATCCACTCGGCCCTGGACGGGGGCGGGGGCGCTCGCGACGCCGCCTCGGCCGTAGTGCAGATGCTGGGACCCTTCGCGCCGTTCATTGCCGAGGAGCTGTGGCGGGAGGCCTTGGGAAACCGGACGAGTGTCCATGTCTCCTCGTGGCCGTCGTT
This sequence comes from Actinomycetota bacterium, assembly GCA_050695235.1. Lineage (GTDB taxonomy): Bacteria > Actinomycetota > UBA4738 > UBA4738 > HRBIN12 > AC-69. Next base: position 4,800 of record JBOGVH010000232.1, on the reverse strand, counting down.
CGACCCCGAGCTCGCCCGCGAGGAGCGGGTGACCCTGGTGGTCCAGGTCGACGGGAAGGTGCGGGACCGTCTCGAAGTGGACGCCGCAGCCGACGAGGCCACCTGTCGGGAGCTCGCGCTGACCTCGGAGAACGCCCGCCGGTTCCTCAACGGGCGACAGGTCCGCCAGATGATCGTCCGCCCCCCCCGGCTGGTCAACATCGTCACCTCGGGCTGAGCTCGCGCTCGCCGGCAGTGGGTGCCTGTCGACTCAATCCACTCCTGCCCGGGCCCGATAACCCCTTGGGGTACCCGGTTTCGGGTATCTGCCCTTTCTTTCGTGACGGGTGGGGGAATGAGCCGGTCCGGTACCTCCGGGGCCAGCGCTCCACGGGGGTCGCTGTCCCCCGAGGAGCGCCGGACGGAGCGCTCAATCGCGCTCGTACGCATGGCGGTCGTGGCCGTGGTGGCCGACGTGTACCTGATCTCGATCGGGATCCGTCCCGCCGTTCGTCCCCTTGCCCCGTCGGTCCTGGTCCTGGCGGCCGTGTATGCGATCTGGTCGCTCCTCGCCCGCCCCGACGAGACCATGTCGCCGACCAGGTTCCAAGCGGCCACGCTGCTCGTGGACGCGACGCTGATCACCCTGTGGTTGGTGGCCACGGGCGGGACCAACAGCGAGTACTGGACGCTGTACCTGATCGCGCTCGTCGCCGTGGCCATGCGGTACAGCTTCGTGGAGACGTTCTTCTCCGCCCTGGGGCTGGCCGTGCTGTACGTGATCGTCCTCAGCATCAACGGCGGCGCGTCCCCGGCCGCCCTCCTGTCCCGGCTGCCGGTGCTTCTCATCGCCGGGTTCGCGCTCGGCGTGTTGGCCCAGCAGCGGAGGACCCATCAGGTGGAGCGGGAGCTCCTGGCCCAGATCGCCGAGGACCGTTCGCAGGCGCTCGCGGAGGAGCAGGCGCTCGTGGCCCGGCTGCGGGAGGTTGACCTGGCCAAGTCGGAGTTCGTGGCCGTCGCCGCGCACGAGTTCCGCACGCCGCTCGCCGCGATCCTCGGGGTGTTCAGCACGCTTCGGACCCACGGGGACGGCCTCGATCCCTCGCTCCGCGAGGAGTTGCTGGTGGGTGCGGAGACGCAGGCCCAGCGGCTGGGTCGGCTGGTCGACGACCTCCTCACCGTTGCTCGGATCGAGGACGGCGCGCTGCGGCTCGACGTGCAGCCGATCGAAACCGAATGGCTCGTGTCCCATGCCATCCAGGTCTCGCGCACGGGCGACCGGGTTCGGGCCGACCTCGGCGGCGTTCAGACCATCTGGTGCGACGCCGATCACATGGTCCGGGTGCTGACGAACCTGATCGACAACGCACGGAAGTACTCGCCGCCGGACGGTGCCATCTTCATCACGGTTGCCCAGGGCCCGTCTACCGTCTCCGTGAGCGTTCGTGACGAGGGTCCGGGCATCCCCAAGGAACGCCGGGCGGAGGTGTTCGACCGGTTCCGCCGCTTGGGGGAGAAGCCCAAGAAGCCGGGCGCCGGGCTCGGGTTGTACATCACCCGTAGCCTGGTCGAGGCGCACGGGGGGACCATCCGCGTGGACGAGGCGCCCGGTGGGGGGGCCGACTTCAACTTCACGATTCCCCAAGCGGAGCGCGATCAACCCGTCTCGACCGATCGCCCCGCCGCCGCGACCGCGGTGTGACCGAGCGCACAGCGCGCGATCGCGCATCCTGCTAGCTTCGGCCGCTCCTCCCTCTGGTGCAGGTCGGATCGGGCGATCTCGCCCGGAGAGAGGTGTCGAGCCAAACGCTTCGCGACCGACTGTCGGCGTTGTCCCGTGCCGAGCTCGGAGGCCTGGTGGCGCTCGTGGCCATCACGGTTGGTGGCGCCGGCCTGTGGTACGTGCGCTCGCTCCCGCGTCCGGTCGAGGTCCGGGCGGCAGCGGCGTCGCCGGCGGCAGGCGCTTCGGCGACGAGCTCGCCGGACGTCGTTCCCATCCTGGTCGACGTGGCGGGCTGGGTTCGCCACCCGGGGGTCTACGAGTTCCACGACGGCGATCGGGTGATCGACGCCATCGAGGCGGCGGGCGGGGCCAGACGGGGGGCTGCGCTCGATGCGCTGAACCTCGCTGCGCCGCTCGCGGACGGGACGCAGATCCTCGTTCCGAGGAGACAGGCCTCCGGGTCGACGGGCTCGGCGCCCTCCGTGGGCGGGGGCGACACATCCTCGAAGGTGAACGTGAATTCTGCTTCCGCCGTGGAGCTGGAGGCGCTCCCGGGGATCGGCGAGGTCATCGCCCAAGAGATCCTGGACTACCGAACCGCGAACGGCCCGTTCGCATCCGTCGACGACCTGCTCGACGTGAGCGGGATCGGCGAGGTCACCCTGGAGAACATCCGCGACCTCGTGACCGTGTGACGCGCGTCGCGCAAGACCCTGGCCCGGTGACCTCATGACCGCCTGGATCCTGCCGGTCGCCGGCGCGGCCTTCTGGGCAGGCCTGTTGGCCCGCCCGCTCTTCGGGGACCGGGTGCCCGTGTGGTCATGGCTGGTGGCCGGGCTCGTCGCGCTCGCGTCGTCCTTGGTACTGGCCCCGGCCGACCGGGAGGCTCGTGATCCCCTGGGTCAGGCCGGCCTGGTCATGCCCGGAGAGGAGCCGAAGGCCGTGGCGGCCGTCACGGTGGGGAGGCGGCGGGTGGGCAGGGGCTCGGCCGCCGCCCCCCTTCTCGCAACGCTCGGGGTGTTCCTCCTCGCCGTGGGGTGGGGAGGTGCGCACGCCCACAAGGTGGCCGGCTCGCTCCTCGCCCGCCTGGCCACCGAGCGGGTCACCGTGCACGGCGTGCTTCGAACCGATCCGTCGGCTCAGATCTCCGGGTGGTCGGCGGTGATCGACGCCGGGCGGGTCGAGTGGCAGGGCAAGGCCGCAGCGGTCCACGAGTCGCTGTGGGTCCAGGGACGGGATGGGCCCCCGCCCGCAATGCGAGGTGACCGAGTGGTGCTGGAGGGCCGGATCCTGGTTCCGGACGATCCCGAGTTCGCCGATGCCCTGGCCCGCCGGGCTATCGCCGCGGAGATCATCGTGGCGACGTTTCGCCGGCTCGGCCCCTCGGCCAACCCGTTCGTGCGGGCGGCCCAGTCGTTCCGCTCGTTCGTGGGTCGGTCCATCGCCAGACTGTTCCCTCCACGCGAGGCCGGCCTGCTGATGGGACTGGCCCTCGGCGACGATTCCCGACTCGACCCGGCCCTCGCCCGGGACTTCCAGGCGACGGGCCTGGGACACCTCCTGGTGGTTTCGGGAGATAAGGTTGAAATACAGGTGACTGATGCCTAGACTGCATCGGTGACTGCCGTGGGCGCCGGACTCAGACGGGTCGGGATCTACACGCGGCTCTCGAGGGACACCAGCGAGGGGCGCCAAACGGCAACTGCGCGACAGGAGGCCGACTGCCGACAGTACGTCGCCGCCAAGGGTTGGGAAGTTGCCCAGGTGTATGAGGATGTGGACTTCTCTGCCTACCAGCGGAACGTGCGCAGGCCGGGCTACGAACGGCTTCTTGCGGACGTGGCGGCTCGCGTGATCGACGGGGTGGTCGTGTGGAAGCTTGACCGGCTGGTTCGCCGCGCCTCGGAGTTCGAGCGGTTCTGGGCAGCCTGCGAGGAAGCTCGCGCAACTCTTGCGGCTGTCCACGACCCCATCGACACCTCGACCGAGGTGGGCATGGCCATAGTTCGTGTGCTCGTCGCCTTCGCTCAGCTCGAGGCGGGCACCATGTCCCTCCGGATCCGGGCCCAGATCGCTGATCGCGCGAAGAAAGGTGGGCCTACCGCCTACGGTGGTCGGCGCCCATTCGGGTTCGAGCGCGACCGCGTTACGCTCCGCGAGGACGAGGCCCGATTGATTCGGGAGGCCGCCGATCGCATTCTCGCTGGAGAGAGCATGCACGGCATTACTCGCGAGTGGAACGGGGCTGGGGTCACCACGACCACGGGGGGACGGTGGCAGCAGAGCACTCTGAGGCGCGTGCTGGTTAGTCCACGCGTTGCTGGGCTGCTTGAGAATCGGGGCCAGACTGTGGGCGAGGCTTCGTGGCAGCCAGTCCTCGACCGCGATACTTGGGAGCGCCTGGGAGCCCGGATTGCCCAGCGAAGTGGTGGTCGGCCAACGTTTGGGCCCCGGAGGCACCTCTTGGTCGGCTTGGCCCATTGCGGCAACTGCGGAACCAAACTGACCGTGCTGTCGCCTTGGGGCCGACGACGCAGCCCGACCTACGTCTGTCCCGCCAAGACAGTGGGGGGGTGCGGCATGGTTTCGATGGTGTCGCCGGCGCTTGAGGCGCTCATCCGCGATGCGATCTTTGAGGCCCTCGATTCTCCAACGCTCAGTCAAACTCTACGGGCAGCCTCTGAGAGCGAGCGGGACAGTGAGTTGCTCAAGATGCTCCGCGAGGACGAAGCCGGCCTTGAGCAGCTGACGCACGACCACTACATCGAGCGAATCATCGACCGCCGGAGCTTCCTCTCGGCAAAGGAGGCCCTTGAGCGTCGGATTGAGGATGGCCGCCGAGAGCTGGCCCGGAGCACGCGGGCCGCGATTCTGGCCGAAGTTCCCTCTGGAGCTAAGGCGGTCCAGCAGGCTTGGGAGGAACGGGATGTACCCTGGCGTCGAGCTCTGCTTGATGCCGTGATTGAAAGAATCACAATTGCCAGGGCGAAGAAGGTTGGACGGTTTGACCCCAGCCGAGTCGACATCCTCTGGGCCGCTTAGGCCCTTGGAGCATTGCGGAAGCTCGGCTTTCCTTCTTTCATTGGAGGGGTGAAGAC
>JBOGVH010000231.1:0-3045 GCA_050695235.1 Actinomycetota bacterium | reverse complement strand
AGGTTGGAGTCCGAGCCGCCCAGGCTAGGCTGAGCACGCCTCCCAGGGCGACGATCACTCCTCCGGCGATGACGAGAACGATCCCCGGGCGCAGCGAGACGCGGAACCGCCGGCTGAATGTCGCTTCGATCCGGGCCCTGACCTCCCGGTAGGGTAGCCCGAGCTCCGTGGCCAGCGCCCTGGCGATGCGGTCACGCTGGCTCGGCGATGTGAATCGCTCGTTCGCCCGGATGGCCGCCGACCCGGCCAGAGCAGTGGCAATCAGTCCCAAGGCCAGGATGGCCACGGCCACGGCGAATCGGGCTCGGGCCGGCCGAACCAGGCGCATCAGGATCATCCCGAGCAGCACGGCGAAACCGATCGCCAGGGTGATCGTTCCCTCCCACAGATCCACGCCTCGCGTGGGAGTGTCGAAGGGTTGCACGGTGGCCCAGTCCATCAGCGGGCCGAGCGAGACCAGCAGCCCTCCCAGCGTGAGCACGAGGAAGCCGGCCAGCCGAAGCATCGAGGGGCGCGCCGTCGAGACGATCTCTCCAGCCATAGTGGGCGCCAGTGTGGCATCCGGTCCGGGCGCCGGGAAGCAGCCGCGCATAGGATGCGTCTGTGGCGAGGTTCTTCCAGCTGGTCGCCGAACACACCCGCAACTTCTTCACGAACTGGCGGGAGTACGACGGGCCGGTTGGGACGAAGCTCGCGCTGACGATTCGCAATCGGGCCCGGGCCACCTTCTCAACGGCCCAGTGTTGCGGGCACCCCGGCGAACCGGGCTGCTGACAGGTCCAGGACGAGGGCCTCGGTTCGGGGCCCGAGCAGCGCGGCGGCAGGGGCTGATGCTCGCTACGGCTTGGCCCTGCTCTTCTTCCCCCTGGTGGCCCTGGTCGTGCTGGCCTTCGCCGCTGTGGTCTTGGCCTTGGCCTCGCTCGGCTTGCTCTTTGTCACCGCCGCCGCGGCGACGATCTTGGCGGCCCCGCCGCTCGGGCTGAACACCGATTCGTGGCCATCGCTCCACCGGACCCGGTATCGGATCGCCACCGCTCCCTGGATGACCTCCAGGATCTCTCCCTCGCGGGTCGGCTGGCCCACGGCCTCGGACTCGACCTCGATCCGCTCTCCAGGCTTCCCGGTCATCGGCGAACCTCCATCCTCGCGTCGTCCCATCCATCCTCACGCGCTCGACGACCCGAGACTACCCCGGAGTCTCCTCCGTTCGCACGGCGTCCGCCACGGCCTGGGCCACGTCGGCCGTCGAGGCCGTCCCCCCGAGATCGGGGGTCCGCACCTTTCCGTCCGACAACACGCGGTCCACCGCCGCCTCCACCGACCGAGCCGCGGTGCCCTCCCCCAGGTGCCGGAGCATCATCGCTCCCGACAGGATCATGGCCACCGGGTTCGCCCGCCCCGTCCCGGCGATATCCGGGGCGCTCCCGTGGACCGGCTCGAAGACCGCGTACTCCCAGCCGAGGTTGGCCCCGGGCGCCAGGCCGAGGCCGCCGGCCAGCCCGGCAACCAGGTCGGAGAGGATGTCACCGTACAGGTTCGGCAGGAGCAGCAGATCGAAATCCCCCGGTGAGCGGGTGAGCCGCATGGAGAGGTGATCGATGTGCATCTCACCGGCATCGATGTCCCGGTTCTCCGCGGCCTCCTCCAGGAAGATCCGCAGGAACAGCCCGTCGGAGAACAGCATGATGTTCGCTTTGTGGCCGAGCGTGATGGACGCTCGTCCGTGCGTCCGGGCGAACTCGAACGCGAAGCGCACGATCCGCCTGGCCCCGGTCACCGAGATGGGCTTCACCGTCACACCGGCGTCCTTTCGGATCTCGTGGCCGAGCTCCTCCAGCTTCCGCCTGAGGTCCTCGGTCTCGGGCGCTCCCCGCTCGAACTCGATACCGGCGTACAGGTCCTCGGTGTTCTCCCTGATGACCACGAGGTCGACGTCCGGATGGCGGGTGGGGACGCCGGGAAGCGAGCGCGACGGCCGCACCGCGGCGAACAGGTCGAGCTCCTGCCGGAGCGCGACGTTCACGCTTCGAAACCCCGTACCCACCGGGGTGGCGATCGGTCCCTTGAGCGCCACTCGCGTGCGCCGGATGGAGTCCAGGATCCGGTCGGGGAGTGGGGTGCCCTCCCGCGCCAGGGCCGCGGCACCCGCTTCCTCCACCGCCCATTCCAATCCGACCCCGGTGGCGTCCATGACCCGCCGGGCGGCCTCGGAGACCTCCGGGCCGATGCCGTCGCCGGGGATCAGGGTCACGACGTGCGCCACGGCCGCACATTACCGGACCATCCGGTCGGGCCCGGCGCCCGTACACCTCTTCCGAGGACCGAAAGGGGGTAGTGCGGATGCGCCGCTCGATTGCGTTGGTGCTCGCGGCATCCCTGTTCCTGGTGATGACGGAGCAGGCACACGCAGCAACGGTGGACATCTCGATCGTGAGCGCCTCGGCCGGCTTCGACCCCAAGGCGACGGCCGGGGCGTTCGGCGACACGTTCCACTGGACGAACGACGACACGATCACGCACACCACGACGCAGAACGCGCCGCTCTCGCTTTGGAACTCCGGCCACCTGAATGGTGGCAGCTCGTTCTCGAAGGCGATCAACTTCGCCGGCTCGTACCCGTACCGCTGCACCATCCACTCGTCGATGACGGGCACCATCAAGGCGCGGATCCAGGTCACCCCGACGGCGGGAAGCGTGGGCACGACCTTCGCCGTCGCCGTCGCCTCCGTGGCCGCCCCGAGCGGGTTCGTGTACGACATCCAGCGGAAGAAGGGAAGCGGAGACTGGACGGCGTGGAAGACCGGGATCACGTCGAAATCCGTGGCGTTCAGGCCGAAGGCCCAGGGGACGTGGTCGTTCCGGTCTCGCGTCCGAAAGACGTCGAACAACGCCAAGAGCGGTTGGTCGCCGGGGCGATCGATCTCCGTCGCCTCGGGGTACTAGCAAGACCTAATGGCTCTAGAGCAGCCGACAGGTGAGACTGCTCTCCGAGCCACCGGAGGGTGAGCACCCGAAAGCCCAGGGCCACGAGTCCTACGTCTAGAT
>JBOGVH010000230.1:0-2087 GCA_050695235.1 Actinomycetota bacterium | reverse complement strand
ATCCTGCACCGCGGGCACCAGCACTCCCTCAACCAGCGGGGCGCCTACCTGCACGTGCTCGGCGACCTGCTCGGCTCGGTCGGCGCGCTCGCCGCGGGCGCCATCGTGCTCGGCAGCGGCTGGACGCTGGCCGACCCCCTCATCTCGATCTTCATCGGCGCCCTGGTGCTGGTCAGCGCCTGGCGCCTGGTGAAGGAGAGCACGGACGTGCTCCTCGAGGCCACGCCGGCCCACATCGCCCTGACCGACGTGCACGACCGCATCGTCTCGGTGCCCGGCGTGGACTCGGTACACGACCTCCACGTCTGGACCGTGACGAGTGGGGTGGTGGCGATGAGCGGTCATCTCGTCGTCCGCAACCCCACCGATAACCAGCCCGTCCTCGAGGAGGTGCAGGACCGGCTCCGGGCGCTGGGGATTCACCACGTGACGGTGCAGATGGAGCGGGACGTGACGTGTGACTGAGACGGTAGGGGACGGTAGGGGTTGTCCGGTACGGTCTCTCCTCTTATACTGCGCCCCTCACTTACGGCACCGTCAGGACGTCATTCCTTGAAGATCCGCAACATCGCCATCATCGCCCACGTCGACCACGGCAAGACGACCCTGGTGGATCAGATGCTTCGCCAGGCGGGGGTGTTCCGCGCCAATCAGCAGGTGGCGGAGCGCGTCATGGATTCGAACCCGCTGGAGCGGGAGCGCGGGATCACGATCCTCTCCAAGAACACGTCGGTGCGGTGGGGCGACACGAAGATCAACATCGTGGATACGCCGGGTCACGCCGATTTCGGCGGCGAGGTGGAGCGGATCCTGCGCATGGTGAACGGGTTCCTGCTCCTCGTGGACGCGGCCGAGGGGCCGATGCCGCAGACGCGCTTCGTGGCGGGGAAGGCGCTGGCGCTGGGTCTGAAGCCGATCGTGCTGGTCAACAAGATCGACCGTCAGGACGCCGAGCCGCTGCGGGTGCACGACGACGTCCTCGAGCTCCTGATGGACCTCGAGGCGACGCCCGAGCAGTTCACCTGCCCTTTCCTCTATACGTCGAGCCGGGCGGGGACAGCGACGAGCGACCTGGCCCGGCCGGGCACCGACCTGACGGCGCTGTTCGAGACGATTCTCGGAACGATCCCGCCGCCCACGGCCGATCTCGATGGACCCTTCCAGATGCTGATTTCGACGCTCGACTATTCGTCGTACCTCGGACGGATCGGGATTGGCCGGATCGAGCGCGGCCGCGTACGCGTAGGGGACACGGTGGCCGTGCTGCCGATCGGCGAGCCCGGCCCGGTGGGAGACGGGGCGTTCGAGCAGGCGCGCATCGTGAAGCTGTTCGGGTTCGAGGGGCTCGAGCGGGCGGAGATAGAGACGGCCGCGGCGGGCGAGATCGTGGCGATCGCCGGCATCGCCGGCGTCGAGATCGGCAAGACGATCACCGCGCCGGATCACCTCGACCGCCTCGCCGGCATCGCGGTGGAGGAGCCGACGATCTCGGTGGACGTCCTGGTCAACAACTCCCCCTTCGCCGGGCGCGAGGGGAAGTTCGTGACGGGGCGGCATCTGCGGGAGCGGCTGTACCGCGAGCTCGAGCGCAACGTGGCGCTGCGGGTGGAGGACACCGACACCCCCTACGCGTTCACGGTGTCTGGGCGGGGCGAGCTGCACCTCGGCATCCTGATGGAGACGATGCGGCGCGAGGGGTACGAGTTCCAGGTAAGCCGGCCGCGGATCATCCCGCGCGAGGGGCCGGACGGGGAGCGGCTCGAGCCGTACGAGGAGCTGATGATCGACGCCCCGGAAGGCTACGTGGGGGTGGTGATGGAGAAGCTGGGGCCCCGGCGGGCGACGATGTTGGACATGCGGAATCCGGGCCTGGGCATGGTGCGGATGCGGTTCAAGGTGCCGGCCCGGGGGCTCCTGGGGTACCGGTCGGAGTTCTTGACGGATACCCGGGGAACGGGGATCATCCACCACCGTTTCTTCGAGTACGGGCCCTGGGCGGGTCCGATCTCGGGGCGGAGCCGGGGGGTCATGGTGGCGGACCGGGAGGGGGTGGCGGTGGCGTTCGCCCTGTTTAATCTCCAGGAGCG
>JBOGVH010000229.1:0-2324 GCA_050695235.1 Actinomycetota bacterium | reverse complement strand
GATCTCGACGCGGAGCGCCTCCATGGCCCGCGGATCCTGGGGCCGGGCCGGATCGAACTTCAGCTGGAACAGCCGGGCGAGCTTGGTCCCGATGTGGGGGTGCGCCGCGAACGCGTCGTTCTTGTACTCCGCGGTGAAGCCGGCATTCACGCGATGGTGGTATTTGCGGTAGGCCCGCAGGATCTCGACCTCCCGCCAGGACAGCCCCCCGGTCACGACCAACCGGTTCAGCGAGTCCGATTCCGCCTCGCCCCGCCACACCGCCGAGATGGCCTCGGCGATCCGGGCTCCGGACTCGGCCACGTCGAGCGGGCGGCCGTCCGAGCCGAGCACTCCGAAATCGTGCAGGAACCGCTCGTCGGCATCGCCCACGAGATGGGTGGGGACCTCCTCGACCACGCGCAATCCGAGGGCCTCCAGCGTCGGGACGAAGTCGGACAGCTGGATCTTGCCCCCCACCTTGTAAAGGCGAACGCGGGTCAGCGTCTCGCTCTCGCTCGTCTCGTTCACCAGCCCCACCACGAACGCCTGGTCGCCCGCATCGAGCTCCTCGAACCGCTCCATGTCGAATGCGGCGATGTCCACGTCGGTGGAGGACTTGTAATAGTCGGGGAACCGGGGGACCCATCGATCGAACAGCTCGGGGCCCCGCTCCGGCCCGTGGAGCTCGATCAGCCGCTCGCGGAGTCGGTCGTCCCATGTCTGGGCGAGCCGGACGACCTCCTGCTCGAGCTCGGCGAAGGAGACGTCCGGTACTTGGCCGAAGCTGACGTGGACCGTGAAGTGGATCCCGGCCAGCTGGCTCTCGCCGAGCGAGAGGTGGTAGTCCACGCTCGAGCCCTTGAACCGCCGGACGAACAGCTCCTGGAGCTGCTTGCGGAGCTCGGGGTTGAACCGATCCCGAGGCAGCGCCACGAGGATCCACACGCTCCGCCCGTACAGGTCCCGCCGGATGAACAGCCGGACCTGGCGCTGCTCCTGGAGATGCAGAAGCCCGATGACGGATGTCCGGAGCTCCTCGGACGATGCCGCGAACAGCTCGTCCTTGGGGAAGCTGTCGAAGATCGTGACCACGGTCTTGTAGTCGTGCGAGCCCTCGATGAGATCCTCGGCTTCCAGGATCTGGTTCAGCTTCCGGTGCAGGACCGGGGTCCTGGCGGCCGGCTCCATGTACGCCTTCGATGTGAACAGGCCGACCATCCGCAGCTCCCCGACGATCCGGCCTTCCGGCGAGACCCGTCGCACGCCGATGTAGTCCATCCTGGCCCTGCGGTGCACGGTCGAGGGCCGGTTGGTCTTCGAGTAGATGAGCAGGTCGCCGCCCTCGATCCTGGCGCGCAGATTGGGCTCGATCCGCGACAGGGGCACGGGTGTGTCGTACGAGGACCATCTCGGCTTGGACAGGATCCCCAGGCCCGACTCCGGAACAGCATGCAGCGCACGGCCTTCGGGCGTCTCCATCAACTCGTACTCTCGGTATCCGAGGAACACGAAGTTGTCCTGGAGCAGCCACTCCAAGAACGCGACGGTCTCAGAGACCTCCTCCTCGCTGTACAGCACCGATGCCGCCTTCGCGGTGTCCACCATCCGCCCCAGGCGGGCCTGCATCGTCCGGAAGTCCCGGACCGCCAGTCGCACGTCGCCCAGGACGCCGCGGACCGCATCCTCGAGCTCGACCAGCTCCCCGCTCTCCAGGCGGTGGTCCACCTCCCAGTGCATCACCGACTCGGGAGTGCGGGAATCACGCACGTGCACGATCCGCTCGATCCGACCGGCGGCATCGCGCTTGACCCCCATGACCGGGTGGATGACGCAGCGGACCGAATGCCCCCGGGCCCGCAGCTCCTCGTTCACCGAGTCGAACAGGAACGGCGAATCCTCGGTGTTGGTCTCCACGACCGAGCCGAGCGTCTGGTAACCGTCCTGGCCGAGCGTCGGGTTGAAGGCCCGGACGGCGACCTCCTGCGATCCTCGTCCGTCGGCCAGCTGGAACGCCCCCAGCACCTGCCCGAGGAGCTCGTCGGCGCCGACTCCTGCAAGGTCCTCGGTGGACAGGCGGCGCGTGTACCGGTGGGCGAACTCCCGCACCGCCTCGATCCGCTCCGGCTCGACGTTGCCCTCGACCTTCGCCAAGACCTGCTTGACGACGGGACTCTCGTCGGTTGCGGTCTGGTTCGTGACGCTCACAGGGACATCGTACCGGCGGGCCGGGCACGGACCGCGCGCGGTCGCCCTATGGGCAGCTCGCCTGGGCGCTGTCCGGGTCGACCGTGCAGGTGGAGACGTCCACGGCCCCGAACGCCGACGCCGGCACGGTCTTCAGC